>JBKJPI010000060.1:0-8790 GCA_046595235.1 Burkholderiales bacterium
CGTGCTCGCCGGTGAATATACCCTGCACACCGGGATATTTCGAAGCTGCGCCCGTATCGATCGAAACGATGTTGGCGTGCGCGCGATCGGAGCGCAGAAAGTGCGCGTGCAGCTGCCCTGGAAGATTCCAGTCAGAGGCGTAGGTGCCTGCCCCCGTGATGAGACGCACGTCCTCGAGGCGGGATACGTGCACACCGTTCAATTCGAATAGATGGTCGCCCATGCGTCAGGCCTGCGATGATGAGTGTACGGGGGAGAACACGGGATGGTCTTCGCTGCGGTCTTTTCCGCTAGGATAACCGAAATGCTGGCCAATGAGCCCGGCGGAACGAGAGCCGGCTGAACCGGAGCGATACGTCACACATGAAGAAAGATACCCTGCTCACCCACGTGGGGCGCGACCCGGCGCGCTATGACGGAATGGTGAACACGCCCGTTTTCCGCACGTCCACCGTCATTCATCCAAACCTTGCTTCGTACGAGCGACGTCCGCCCGAAGGCGAGAAAGTCGTGCGTTACGGACGCTACGGCACGCCGACTACTTTCGCGCTCGAGGAAGCAGTCGCGCAAATGGAAGGCGGCTTTCGCGCCGCTGCCGTGCCTTCGGGCCTCGCGGCGATCACGGCCGGCCTCTGCGCGTTCGTATCGAACGGCGACCACCTGCTCGTTTCCGATTCGGTGTACGGACCTACGCGCGTTTTCTGCGAGAAGCAGCTCAGGCGAATGGGTGTCGCGGTTGAATACTACGATCCGCTCATCGGCGCAGGCATCGCCGCATTGATGAAGCCCAACACACGCGCAGTTTTCTGTGAAGCGCCGGGCTCACAGACGTTCGAGATGCAGGACATCCCCGCGATCGCAGAGGCCGCGCATGCCCAAGGCGCGGTCGTGCTCGCGGACAACACGTGGGGCACGCCGTATTTTTTTCGTTCTTTCGAGCGCGGAGTCGATGTGTCGCTGCACGCCGCCACGAAGTACATCTCGGGCCACTCGGACGTGATGATCGGCCTCGTCGTCACCAATGAAAAATGCTGGCTGCCGGTTCGCCGCACGATTACCGAGTACGGCTTCGTCGCATCCCCCGACGACTGCTATCTCACGCTGCGGGGCTTTCGCACGATCGGCGTGCGCATGAAGCAGCAGATGGCGAATGCATTGCGCGTGGCACGCTGGCTCGAACAGCGGCCCGAAGTCGCGAGGGTGGTTTACCCTGCCCTCGAGAGCGATCCAGGGCACGCGATCTGGAAGCGCGATTTCGATGGCGCGGCATCGCTCTTTGCTGTGGTATTGAAGCCGATAAGCCCGAATGCGCTGAGCGCTTTTGTGGACGGACTCGAACTTTTCGGAATCGGATCGAGCTGGGGCGGCTACGAAAGCCTCGTCACCGTCGTGCACGCGGAAGCGATTCGTACGACGACACGCTGGAACCCGGGCGGCCCTGCTTTACGCCTGCACATCGGCCTGGAAGATCCGGACGACTTGATCGCCGACCTCACCAACGCGTTTAAAGGACTGGCTTAGGCAGAACGCAATCGGTCGCTAAAGGAAGGGTGGTTACGGAGGGAAACCATGGGTTCCCTCTGTTCGTAAATCGGGGCTACGCTGCCCCGCAGGCCTTGGCCGCGCGCGCGGCGCGTAGCCGCCTAGCGCGGCGCGTAGCCCCCCCCGGTCCAGCCGGGCGCGGAGCCGGGCGGCGGTACGTGGCTCGCGCGCGGCGCTGCATACCCAGGCCCCGATGGGGGCGGTGGTGCGAACGCGGTGCCGGGCGCGGGCGGTGGCGGTGGCGGGGGATAGTTATAACGCGGTGGGGCCGGCGCGTATTGCGCGCTTGCCTGCGGCGCGAAGCGCCCGCTGACCGCTACACGGTGACCTCTGCCATACATGCACTGCGTATAGGCGTTGTCGTACCGGCGCTGCGATTCATAGCCTGAAACTTCACCCGCGCCGACGCCGGCGATACCGCCCGCCGCACCGCCAACGCCCGCGCCGACTGCTGCACCGTGTCCGCCGCCCACCGCTCCGCCCAGGAGTGCTCCGATGACTGCGCCCCCCACGGCACTCCGCACCGCGGAATCTTCCTGTGCTCGCGTCGCGGTCTGGCCGCCGATCGCGTCAAAAGCGTACTGCCTGCAGCTGCCATCATCGCTACGGAACTGGTCGAAACCTTTGGTCGATCCCGGAAGCGCGAGGGTGCTCGGCCCTGTCGGCACCGTGGTACAGCCCGCAAACACGGCGGCAGCTGCGAGCAGTGCGACGCGGGAAGTTCCGCCGAGTGCCATCAGGACGGTGGCGCGTTCGACGGCACAACCTGCTGCCACGGCGTCGCGCACTGCTGCACATAGGGGTAATAGGTTTGCGTGTCGCGACAGAAATACCAGTAGGCGGCCGAACCCTGCGTGGGGGCCACCGACGGTGAGCCGCTTTGCGCCTGCTCGATATACACCGGCGGTGAGACGGGTGCTGGGACCAGAACAGCGGGCGGTGCGTAATAGTCCGGATACCAGTAGGCGCCTGGATAAGAGTAGTAGCGCGGATAGTAATGGTAGCGGGGGTAGAACACCGGCGCGGGCACCCCTAGGAAGACCCCGAACGACGCGCGGCCGCGCCCGTGAGCGTCCGCGGTCAGGGGCGCTGCTGCAGCGCCCAACAGCGCCGCGGTGAGCAACGCAACTTTAAACTTGTCCATGGCAAACACCTTTCGTCATACCGGCAATCTTAGCGGAGCGCGCAAGAGCGGTGCCGCGAATTTGTTACAAAACGTAAGCGGCCCGCCCGAGCCGACTCCGGGAGCGATCCCGCTTAAGTCAGCTCCGGCTCCGCCGCTTCGGGAAGACGGCTCACCAGCAGCCGGTCTACGCGGTTCCTGTCCATATCGACCACTTCGAAGCGCAAACGGTTCCATTCGAAGTGATCGGCGACCTGCGGCACGCGACCGAGTTGCAGCATGACGAAGCCGGCCAGCGTGTTGTAGGTGCCCGTATCTTCCGAAGGCAGGTCCTGGTCGATCTCGAGTACGTGCTTCAGACGCTCCACGCTCACCCCGCCGTCGATCAGAAGCGAGCCGTCCTCTCTCCGGACAACGTCGCTGTCGACTTCGTCGGTCAGGGTGCCGATGTCGCCAACGAGCGCTTCCATCACATCGTGCAGCGTGACCATGCCCTGAAACTCGCCATACTCGTTCACTATGAGAGCGAGTATCTGCCGGTGCTGCTTGAAGGCGCGGAGCACCTCGGTGACGGTCAGCGTGTCCGGGATATAGAGGGGCTTCTTCAGCCGGCCCTCAAGCGTGAACGGCACGTCGTTCACCATATCGACGAGAAGCTCTTTCACGGAAACGATGCCTTCGATGTTGTCGAGATCGCCGCGGGTGACCGGAAAGTGCGAGTGGGGCGCGGCGGCAATGCGCGTGAGGATCTGCTCGCGCGTCTCCTCGATGTCGAGATAGACGATATCGGTCCGCGGCGTCATCACAGCGCCCGTAGTGATGTCGTCCATTCGAAAGACGCGGGTGACGAGCTGGTGCTCATGCTCTTCGAAAACGCCGGCTTCCGTGCCCTGCTCCATCAGAACGCGGATCTCTTCTTCGCTCACGGGCGGGCTCGCGACAGCGCGCCGCCCGAGAAGTCGCAGGATGGCATCGGTCGCAAAGCTCAGAAAAAGCACGAGCGGGTGCGCAATCACCGCCACCCAGGACATTGGTTTTGCGACGAAGCTCGCAACCGCCTCAGGGTTGACGAGTGCAAGACGCTTCGGCACGAGCTCGCCAATAATGAGTGAGACGATCGTAATGCCGAAAATAACCAGCGAAGTCGCGATTACGTTTGCGTGACGCGCAGTCGCCGGCCATTGCGAAAGCCACGCCGCCACGTCAGCGGAGAGTGCCGCTTCGCCGAGCACGCCGCTCGTGATTCCGATCACAGTAATACCGACCTGAATCGCTGACAGGAAGTCACCGGGGTTGTTCGCAAGCTCGAGCGCGCTGCCCGCGGTTGCGTGCCCCTCGTCATAGAGCTGTTGCAGCCGTGCCTTGCGCGAGGACACGACGGCCATTTCCGACATCGAAAAAAAACCGTTTACGATAAACAGCAAGAGCAGTACGACGATCTCCACGTCACTCGCCCTCGAGCTTCGCCGCGGCCACGACTTTGGTCCACTTCTCGATCTCGAGCTTCACGTGCGCCATGAACTGCTCCGGCGTCGTCGGCGTGACGTCGATGCCCTGATCCTCGAGCCGTGCCCTGAGCGGACCGCCGAGTACCTTGTGCAGATCCGCCGTCAGTTTCGCAAGTACCGGCTGCGGCACTTTTGATTGCGTGCAGATGCCATACCATCCGGTCACGTCGTACCCGGGCACACCGGCTTCGGCAAACGTCGGCACATCGGGAAGCTGCTTGTTGCGCTTTCCTGACGTCACGCCGAGCGCGCGCACGCGGCCTGATTTCACCGCGGCGAGCGGGGCGCCTGCGAGGTTACCGACGGAGGACTCGATATGCCCGCTCATCGCATCGGCCAGTGCGGACGCCGCGCCCTTGTAAGGCACATGAACGATATCGATGCCGGTCATGATCTTGAGAAGCTCGATCGAAAGATGCGGCGAGGCCCCGACACCCGACGAACCGAAATTCACCTTGCCCGGATTCGCTTTCGCGTACGCGATGTATTGCTTCAGATTTCGCGTCGGCATCGAGGGATGCACCATGAAAAGATTCGGCACGCCGCCGATCATCGACGGAAACGCAAAGTCGCCGATCGGATCGTAGTTGAGCTTCTTGCCGAAGCGCGCAGGCGTCACGGCGTGCGAGCCGATGTTGCATAAAACAAGCGTGTAGCCGTCCGGTGGCGCCTTCGCGGTGTACTCCGTGGCGACATTGCCGGCAGCACCCGGCCGATTCTCGATGAGAACGGGCGTGCCCCAAAGCTCGTTCAGCGCCTGCCCAACCATTCGCGCCGTCGTGTCGACGCCGCCGCCGGGCGTGTAACCGACGAGGATGCGCACCGGCTTTGCGGGGTAGTTCTGCGCAACAGCCGCCGCAGGCACTGCGATCGCGAGCATTGCTGCGACCAGATTGAAACATACGTTCATCGGTTGCTCCTCGAGAAAGACAGGAATTACGCGGGCGCCTTATCGAACGGGCCTTCTTCATTGTTGTAATCGCCGTGCGGCACGAAGGTACCGTCGCCTTCGTAGCGGTAACAGAATTTGGTCACCCAATAGTGGCCGTAAATGTCGTGGTAGACGATGCGGCCGTACGTAAAGAACCCGGGTTTGCCGATCCGGTACAGCGGCGCGGCCGAAAGGCCGACCGTGAACGCTTGCACGGGATGGAGAAGCTGACCGTCGACAACCGGGGAGTCATAGAACGGTTTCACCCCCTCCTGCGGAAGATGGCTCGCCCGCTCGCACCAGATCGACATGCCTGAAGCCGGCGTCTGTCCGTAATTGCGAATCCGCAGCTTGTGCAATCCGCCTGCGGCGTCGTTCGCTTCCGAGAAAAAAATCTCGTCGAGTGCGACGTATGCGCGCAACTCCTTTTTCGCAACCTCTCTACCATCCTGTGATAGCGCGGTCGCCGCCTTCCACAACCGCGCGGTGTAGATTGCCAGGCCGAGGCTGACGAGCGCGATCAGCCAGGTCGGAATGACGAGCAGCCAGTCGCTTCTTTCCCACCATTGCGGCGAGATAGGCGACTGCAGACGCGTTGCTTCGGTGCCTTTAACGCTGGCCGCCTCTGGCGACGCCGCATCATTGCGAGTGGTCGAGTCG
Source organism: Burkholderiales bacterium (assembly GCA_046595235.1). Lineage (GTDB taxonomy): Bacteria > Pseudomonadota > Gammaproteobacteria > Burkholderiales > SG8-41 > JAQGMV01. The sequence goes on from JBKJPI010000060.1 coordinate 5,765, forward strand.
GGTTGAGTCTGCACAGTGGCTTCGGACGCCGGTGGCGATGTCTGCGCATGCACACTGGTTGTGAAGCCTGAAAATAGGAGGACGAGGACCGATAAGGTTCTTAACATTTTTTTCCCTGGAAGCGCGGCATCCGTGCCCGGCGTGCCATAGCCTACTTGCAAGCGGGGCGCGACGCCAAGAAAAGCGAAACTGGGCGCGCACGACCGGGCTTCGCTGCACCAAAGACAAAGGGCCAGCCCTTATGAGCCGGCCCTCGACCTTTAATACTGGTAGAAGCAAGCGCCGGGGAATTTGCCGTCGCCATGCGCGAAGCCCGTAATGAGAGAGAAGCGCGCTCGTGAGGGCCCTATGGGTTACTTCACCGTAAACGCCTTGGTGCCGGCCGACTTGTCGGCCACGAAAATCTCCACCTGGTAGTCACCTGCGGGCCAACCGTCCGGCTTACTGACGTGTAATTCGTTGGTGGCAGGCCCTGTCGCCGCGATGGTCAGCGTATCTTCCTTTACCAGTGCTTCCTTGCCGTTCTTGCGGTAGGTCCACTTTGCCTTGAGCGTTGCGGTACCAACACCCGTCGTATCAATACCGGCGTAGATCGTATCTTTCCTGTCGAAGCTTCCTGTGACCGGTTTGACCTTCTTGTCGGCATCCAGCGCGGTGCCCAGCGTGATCGTAGTAACGGTGATACCCGTCGTTGGCGCGGGGGCGGATGTCGGCGCCGGAACCGATTCGACTTTCCGGGGTTCTTCCTTCTTGCCGCAGGCATTGAGCGTCAGCACGAGCGCCGCGAGCACGACGAGAATGTATTGTTTGCGCATTGAAATGTTTTCCATTATTCGAGTTGAAAAGAAGCCCGCGCGTCAGAGCGGCGGGATCTTGAGCTTTTGGCCAGGGAAAATCTTGTCCGGATCTTTGAGGATGTCCTGGTTAGCTTCGAAAATACGCTTCCACTCGTTTGCGTTGCCGTACTCGCGCTTGGCGATTTTCGAGAGACTATCGCCGGAAACGACTTCGTAGATCTTTGTCGCCGTCGAGCTGGAGCCGCTTTCCACATTTGAAAAATCCGGCATGTCTTGGCTCATGAACTTCTCCTGGTTTGCTTAAAGTGATGGATCTACGAGGACAGCGTGACCGATCACGCTGGGATTCTGTAACAGTAGCAGTTGCCTTCTTACTTGCGCACCCGGTTAGTGACGCCGGCCAGCACGATCGCCCGCGCGGCACTTCCGAGCGTTTTCACGAGTTGCGGGTGTTGGGCATTATATATAGAGGAGAGACCACGTTTTTCTACTGGAAATGGGGGTCTGTCCCAGCTCCGCACAAGAAGAATGCCACTATCGAGTTCGTCGTCTATGCGCCCGCATCGGGCGAACCGTCGTGTCGGCTCCGGGAGCCCCGTGCACTGCCCTCGCCGCGAGCTGTTTAATTTGCCGTTCCAGCCGAAGTAGGTTTCCACTTCTGACGTTAATTTAAGGGCCAGTGACAAAGCACCTCATAGCGTACGCCACCGGCTGTAGGGATGGACTGCACGAGCGCAAAGCTCTGCACGTGCCACGCGTGAGGCTCGATCGGCGTGGGTGCAGGTTTGCGCTCGGCATTGCGCACGAGGGTGAGGTGCGGCACGTAAGGGCGGTCTTCACCTTTCAAGCCTTCTGCCGCGAGTTCGCGCGTGAGGTCGGCGACGAGCGTGACGAGCGCAGCTGGAACCTGTGTGGCACCGGCCCAGACGATCCGATTGTGGCGCCAGTGTCCAATCTTATCGAGCGTTAAGTCGAACGGGCTGCCATTGACGCGCTCGGCGGCGCTTCGAATCGTAATCGCACGCGCGGCCTCGACAGCGCCGAGGAAGAACAGCGTCAGGTGAACCTTGTTTTCAGGCGTTGCGCGCCCGCCGCACTCGAGCTGTGCGCGATGTGCGAGCGTGGACAGCAATTTACGTGCGTCATCGTCCGGCCACAGCGCAAAGAAGAGCCGCGCATGATTGGTCTTCGCCGCGCGCTGCATTACCGGGATTATCCACCGATCAGAAGGCCGAATTGTGGCATCGCTGGGAGAATGGGCCGGTGCTTGCGGCGTTTTACCGATTGCACCCATGATGGTCTCGTTCAATTTCTATTACCATCAAGGTCGATACGACAACTTAAAGATCGAAGCACTTTCTCAGGCTGCGATCTACCGCACGTCACCATCAGGAGCTGCGCAATGGAACAAGTGCTGGCGGCCGTAAGAACCGGGCCGAGCAAGAGTGAGATTCGTGAATTTCCGATGCCGGACATTCCTTCCGATGGGGCCCTGATGAAAATGGAGGTTGCCGGCATTTGCGGCACCGACGTGAAGTTATACAAAACGCCACCGTCCGATGAACCTGTGATCATGGGTCACGAGAACATCGGGTACATCGCCAAGGCGGGGCGCGAATTCACGCAACGCAAAGGCTTCAAGGAAGGCGATCTCGTGTTCGTCGAGCACTACGTTTCATGCGGGAAGTGCGAGTGGTGCCATCAGGGCCAGTATCGGCATTGCGATAACACCGACTGGCGCTACAACCCGGATGCGATCCGCTACGGTTACACGACGTCGGCAAAGGCGCCGCATCTATGGGGCGGTTTTGCTCAATACGTCTACCTGCCCTGGAATTCTGTCCTGCACCATGTACCGGATGGCGTGACACCGGAATTGGCCGGCCTGGTGACGCCAATGGCCAACGGGGTCGAGTGGTCGCTCTTCGATGGCGGCGTCGGCTATGACTCGACGGTGCTCATTCAGGGGCCGGGGCAACAGGGGCTCTCGCAAACGGTCGTCTGCAAACAGGCGGGCGCTTCGCTCATCATCGTGACCGGAACGTCGAAGGATGCGGCGCGCATGGAAGTAGCCAGGCAGCTCGGCGCCGATTATGTGATCGACGTGCAGAAGGAAGATCCGCTTGCGCGTATCAGGGAGATCACCGGCGGCAAAGGCGTGGATGTCGCGCTCGACTGCACTGCGCGCCGCATCCTTCGACGTGCCGGTCACGATGATGAGCGAAGCGC
>JBKJPI010000098.1:0-4355 GCA_046595235.1 Burkholderiales bacterium
ACTGCGCGGACACTTGCAGATCTATCGCATCGAGGGGCCCGACGGGGGGCAAATGCTGCGTTCTTCCGGAAGCACGCTTGCGCAACTCGGGTGGCGGCCGCGGACTCCCGCGGAGACAGGGTATGCCATCGACACGATCGCCAACGTCCCGCGCGCGGCGCAACAGGCGATGCGCGCCGCGATGCAGCCTTGGATTGACGCGCCAATCGACTATGCGCTGGATTCGGCTGGATCCATCCCACAGTAAGATTCCGCGCTCGCGGGCGCGGTGGAGCCGAGGGCCTGACCGCACCGGCTCACCCCGGCCAGGGTTGGCAGCCCAGCGCGCCGAGCACGTCATGTAGTGCCGGCACCTTCATCAGCCAGAGTGCGGCCAGGTCGTACGCCCTCGCTGGCCTGGCAGTTGACATGCATCAATGCGGCGCGCCCCGGTCGCCAATACGCTGCAGCCTGGAGACTCCGGAGCAGGCCATGAACACCTTTGGCAAGGCTGCATCGATCGACGTCGGTTCACCGCGTTGGTCGGAAGCGTTACGCGACGGGAGCCACGTGCTGATTCGCCCGATCACCACTCACGACCGGGACGCCGAGCGGGCCTTCATCGAGGGCCTCTCGCCGGAAAGTCGCCGGCTTCGCTTTCTCGGCCAGATCGGCTGGCCCGGCGACGCGATGATCGCGCGACTAATCGATATCGACTTCATTCACGACCTGGCGTTTGTGGCGGTGACGAAGATCGACTCGCAGGAGCGCATCGTGGGCGTCAGTCGCTATGGCGCAGATCCGCAGGGTAGTCGTTGCGAATGCGCGGTGGTAGTCAGCGACGAGTGGCAGGGCCGGGGCCTGGGCGTGAGGTTGATGCAGCACCTGATCGACGTCGCGACATCGCGCGGCATTCAGGTGATGTACTCGCTCGACTCCGCCGAAAACAGCGCGATGTCCGATCTCGCACGTTTCCTCGGATTCTCGCGCCGATTGGATCCCGATGACGCCACGCAAGTGATCCACGAGCTGAGTCTCCAGCCACAGGCTGCCTGAGCTTGAGGCAGGCTGTATCCGTTGATGGCGCCAGCCCGGATTGTGCATGGAGAGTTGCCGTGTCGGCACTCGATTCCATCATTGCCACCCACCAAATCGAACCATCACCTCCAGGAGACCGCCAAATGAATATTCGTTCATCTGCTACCTCCCAACGCTCCGTTGGTTCGTCAAGAGTCCTCTCGCGCGCGCTGACCCGCATCCTCATTCTTGGGTGCATCGCGCTTTCCGGGTGCGCCACGACCAGTCCGGCGCACCACCGTTACATGATGCAAGGCCAAGTGTTATCCGTTGACGGACGCACGCTCACGGTCTGCATCGGCGACCGCGACGGCGCCCAAGTGGGCCAGGTGCTCGACGTGGTGCGCCACGTCCAACGTCCTTCCTCGCCGAAGTCGAGCACGCCGATCTTTGGGCGGGAGGACGTCGGCGTGGTCCGCATCGCAAGCATTCTTGACGAGCACTACTCAACCGCGGAGGTGCTCAAGGGCGATCCAAAAATCAATGACGCGGTCGAACTCGAGCGCCAGTGAGCGAGCGGATTTTGCCTCGAAGGAAGCCGAATGACTTCGCCGCTCTCGCCCGATCTGCTCGCGCGAATGAATGCCTACTGGCGCGCGGCGAACTATCTGTCGGTCGGCCAGATCTACCTCCTTGATAACCCGCTGCTCACCGAGCCGCTCTCGATCGATCACATCAAGCCACGACTGCTGGGGCACTGGGGGACGACCCCGGGCCTCAACTTCATTTACGTACACTTGAATCGCATCATCAACGAGTACGAGCTCGACATGATGTACGTGATTGGACCGGGCCATGGCGGGCCGGGAATTGTCGCGAACACGTATCTCGAGGGGTCCTATAGCGAGGTGTATCCCGAAATCTCGCAGGACGTGCGAGGGATGCGGCGGTTGTTCAGGCAATTCTCGTTTCCCGGTGGCATTCCGAGTCATGTGTCGCCGGAAGTGCCGGGCTCCATCCACGAGGGTGGCGAGCTTGGATACTCGCTGATGCATGCCTATGGCGCGGCGTTCGACAATCCCGACCTGATCGTCGCCTGCGTCGTGGGCGACGGCGAGGCCGAGACGGGGCCGCTCGCGGCCAGCTGGCATTCGAACAAATTCCTCAACGCCGCGCGCGACGGCGCCGTGCTGCCCATCCTTCACTTGAACGGCTACAAGATCGCCAGTCCCACCGTTCTTAGTCGCGTGAGTCACGAGGAACTGGAGCATCTCTTCCGGGGTTACGGATACGAGCCGTACTTCGTCGAAGGCGAGGAGCCGACCGCGGTGCATCAAGCAATGGCAGCGACGCTCAACCAAGTGATCGAGAGGATCCAGAGCATCCAGCGTCACGCGCGAAGCGGAGCAGATCACGAGCGGCCGATGTGGCCCATGATTGTTCTGCGGACACCAAAAGGTTGGACCGGGCCGAAGATCGTCACTCGATCAGTGGATGCGGAGCTATCGGCCAGAAGAGCTTTTCGACGCCGATGGCAAGCTTCTCGCCGAGATTGCGCAGCTTGCTCCGAAAGGCATACGCCGCATGGGCGCTAACCCACATGCCAACGGCGGCACCTTTTTGCGGGATCTGGACATGCCCAACTTTCGTGATTACGCCGTCGATGTTCCAAGCCCCGGCACCATCACGGCCGAAGCGACACGCGTCACCGGCGCGCTTCTGCGCGACGTGATGAAGCTCAACCTCGCAGAGCGCAACTTCAGGATCTTCGGTCCGGATGAAACCAAATCCAACCGGCTGGGTGCAGTCTTCGAAGTCACCGATCGGGTGTTCACCGGTGAGATCAGGCCTTCCGATACGCAACTGGCCCCTGAAGGCCGTGTTGCGTAGTCCGGTCGCTCTGATCACCAGCGCCGATTGAGGATGATCGGCGCCCCGCTCGTGATCAACCGTTGATGCGTATGCTTGCTGGCTCGATAATCGTTCTGATATCGAGAGATCAACCGCCGTTGCTGATCACGAAACGACCTGCTTCCGGCCCAGCAGATAGTACGGCTCACCCCGGCCATCGGAATTGGGTATCGTAAGTCTCGGATAAGGTTCGGGAGCCCATAGCCTCTGATCCGGCCGGCCGATTCCCGTGGCAATCTTTCGGCATGTTGCCGTGGGTACCGCACTGCACTAGCCTTCGCACATGCGTCGCCGCTCGCTCCCCGCGTGGCGTGTCGCCTGCCTGCTTCTGCTGATGCTAGGTTCGGCGGTTCGCCCCTTTCTGACCATCGCATGCGACGTGCATGCGCTGCTCAATGCGCACGCCTCGAGCCCGCACGACCATTCCCGCGATTCCGACCCAAGCGATGCGCCGGGTACTGAACACGGCGAGCATGAGGAGCAACTGGCTGGCGACAGCAATGGGCCGCCGATGATGGTTCTGACCATCGAAATGGTAGCGCTATCCGGCTCCCTTGCTCCTGCTTCCCCGCCCGCCACGACGCGAGTGGACGCGCACGCGGGTCCGCCTTTCCGCCCTCCGATCGCCTGAGCCTCGGCGGCTCTGCCGCCTGCTGCGATCCGTAGTTGCGCACGCTGTCGTGCGCGGCTGTCGTTCTTTGTGCCGGTGACGCTGCCCTGCGGCGCATTGGGCCCCGATGAGGCATTTCCCGATGACTGTTACCAGAATTACGCTCCAGCGCGCGCCGCTGTTCCTCGCGCTCGCCTTCGCAACGCACACATCGTTCGCCGCCGCTGCGGACGATCCGCGTCATGCCACGCCGACCGAGCTCGACGAAGTCGTGGTGAAGGCGTCGCCGTTGCGCCAGACCGCCGAGCAACTCAATCAGCCGGTGGAGGTGCTGGCCGGCGAGGCGCTCGACGCGGCCCGCGCCGCCACCCTGGGCGAGACTGTAGGCAAGCTACCCGGCGTGCAAACGTCCAACTTCGGGGCCGGCGTTGGCCGGCCGATCATCAGAGGCCTCGACGGAGCGCGTGTCAGCACGCTGTCGAGCGGCATGGCGACACAGGATGTCTCCACAATCAGCCAAGACCACGGCGTCGCAATCGAGCCTTTCCTGGCTGATCAGATCGAAGTGCTCAAGGGCCCCGCCACGTTGTTGTTCGGCGGTGGCTCGATCGGCGGTGTGGTAAACGTCGTGGATGGACGGATCGCCGAAACCTTGCCGTCCGAATCGTTCTCCGGTCGAGCCGAACTACGATTGGACTCCGTCAATGACGGCAGGACTGCGATGGCCCGCGTCGACCTCGCCGGCCAAGGCAGCGGCCTCGTGCTGCATGCCGATGCCCTGCAGCGCGATCAGGGCGACTACGAAACGCCCGACGGCGCGCAGCCCAACAGCTTCCTG
>JBKJPI010000136.1:0-11985 GCA_046595235.1 Burkholderiales bacterium
GTGAGGGCTGGGCGACTCCGGCCGGCCCATCACGATCGTGGTGCCTCCGTGCTGGAACGTCTACTCCGCCGTGATCCCCGCGCGCTTCACGAGCTTCGCCCACTTGTCGGTCTCGTCGCGCACGATCCGCTCGAATTCAGGCGGGCCCGCACCGACGATCTCCACACCTTGTGCAAGCAGACGTGTTTTCATTTCGGGCGCAGCCATGACCTTGAGGACTGCACCGTGGAAGGTTTGAAGCACGGGGCGCGGCGTGCCGGAGGGTGCGAGGAAGCCGTACCACGTGCCCGTTTCGACACCGGGGAAACCCGCTTCAGCCATCGTCGGGAGGTCCGGCAGTGTCACCGAGCGCTTACGGTCCGCCACTGCGAGCGCGCGCAACTTGCCGGACTTCAGGTGCACTTCGAACGCGAGCGGGCCTGCGAACATCATCGTTACCTGGCCGCCGAGGAGCGCGGCCACACCGGGGCCGGAGCCCTTGAACGGCACGTGCGTGATATCGACGCCGGACACGATCTTGAGCAGCTCGCCTGAGAGGTGAGGTGAGCTGCCGTTGCCGCCGGACGCGTAAGTCAGGTGCGCGCTCTTGTTCCGGCCCTGAGCGATGAGCTCCTTTACTGTCTTTGCCTGCAGAGAAGGGTGTACGGCGAGGATGTTCGGCTGCGTCACTGCGAGAGAGACCGCAGCGAAATCCTTCATCGAGTCGTAAGGCAGCTTCTTAATCAAGCTGGGATTGACCGTGTGCGTGGTCGTGATCAGCAGGATCGTGTAGCCGTCCGGTGCAGATCGTGCTGCGAGCTCGGTTCCGATGATGCCACCGGCGCCGCCGCGATTGTCGAGCACGAGCGTTTGACCGAGCGCGGCGCTCAACGCCGGCTGCATTGCACGTGCAAGGTTGTCTGCGCTGCCTCCCGGCGAGAACGGCACGATGATGCGTACCGGCTTCGAGGGGTACCCGTCGGCCGCCTGTGCGGCTTGCGCTGCCGTGCATCCCAGCGCGAAGGCTGCGGTGACGACAGCCACAGTTGATTTGAGATATGCGTTCATCTGGCTGCGTCGAGAAATGCGCGAGGGCGAAACAGAATAACAGAGCATGCCGCTTTTTGTTCGCTCGATCGCGTGTGGTGCGCACGCAGCATCGCCACAGCGCGAGAGGGCACCTGCGGTTGCTTGCGTGTCGCGCTGACGCGCTTCTATAATCAATTGAGCTGCGGCACACTTCTTATCCTTCTCACAACAAACCCACTGGCATACTCCTTGCGGCTTTCCGCCTGATGACGCACGCATCGCACTGGACTGCCAGCGATGGCACGAAGCTTTTCTACCATTACGATGACTTCACGGATCCCTGGAACGAGGCGCCACTTGTCGTGCTGCTGCATCCAGGCATGGGCAGCTCGCTGCGCCTCTTCGGGTGGGTGCCGCACCTTGCTCGGCGTTATCGTGTCGTGCGACCCGACATTCGCGGTCACGGCAGGTCGGAGCCGGGTGCCGATAGCGCGCTCACTCACGAGCGACTCGCACTCGATCTGACGGAGCTGCTCGATCACGTCGAGGTCACACGCGCGCATGTGATGGGTTCATCGGCGGGCGGCATGATCGCCGGCCGCACAGCGTTGCGTCATCCGCAGCGCTTTCATTCGCTCGCACTGTATGCGGCAACCGCGGGCATCCCGCCGAGCCGCCCGGCAAAAGGTAACTGGCTCGAGCGCGTCGGCCGCGGCGGCGTTCGTCAATTCCTCACCGAGACCGCGGTCGATCGTATCGGCAATGCCACGCCGGAACATCTCAAGTGGTACCTCGACTCGGCTGAAGGCGTGACGCCTCAGTTCCTCGGTAAGTTCGTTCCCCTGATGGCGAGTGACGATTTCACGGAGCGTCTGGGGGAGCTCGACATGCCCGTCTTGATGGCCGTGCCGGACCCCGACCCGATGGTGGAGCGCAGCGAGTACGAGCGGATGCAACAGCATCTGCGGCGTAGTACCTATGTGTCGATTCCCGGCGCGGGCCACAGCATGACGGCTGAAATCCCGGACCGCTGCGCCGAGGTGTACGCGGACTTTCTGAGCAAGGTGGAAACGTCGTGATGCACACGTTCAAGACCAGCGATGGCATTCGCATCGCGTATTACATCGATAACTTTACCGACCCCTGGAAGACGGCTCCGACGCTTCTGATGCTGCACTCGGCCATGAGCAGCTCGCGACGCTTCTTTTCGATGGTTCCTGGCCTCGCTCAACACTTTCGCGTGATACGCATGGACAGCCGAGGCCATGGCCAGTCGCAGGTCCCGTCGGCGGACGTGCCGCACAACAAGGAGCGCCTGAGCCGGGACGTGCTCGAGCTGCTCGATACGGTGGGCGTGGACAAGGTTCACATACTGGGCGGCTCGGCGGGCGGCTACACCGCTCAGCTTCTAGCGATAGCGAATCCGGAGCGCGTGAAGAGTCTGGTGCTGTTCAGCTCGACGCCAGGCTTCAAAGGCGATCAGGGGAAGCGCTGGTTGAGTGACGCTGCGAGGCGCGGCATGCGTCCGGTCTTCGGCGAGACCATCGACGAGCGCCTGCCCGTGGCCGAAGCCGATCCTCGGCTGATCGCATGGGTAATCGACGAGATATGCAAGAACGACCTGAAATTCCTCGAGCGTTTCATCGGACACTGGACCGACACCGACTTCATGGATCAGGTGTCGAAGATTCAATGCCCGACGCTCATCGTCGAGCCCGGCGCACACCCGATCGGGACTGGCTCTGCCTTCGCGGAGATGGCCAAACGTATATCGCACAGCGAGCGTATCGTTTACGAAAACGGCCGTCACAATCTGTATGACTATCTGCCGGAGCGCTGTGTCGCGGACACGATCGCTTTTCTGCGCCGGCATTTTCCTGAAGAGCTCGCGACGGCCGCGTAGACGTATCGCTGCCGCGATATCGGCACGCCGAGCGCAGTCCTGCACTGACAAGGGAGTCACATGGCTTTATCGACCGAGATGCAGTCGTTCACCGCCAGCGATGGCCTGAAGCTCGCGTATGCCGTGGACGACTACAGCGATCCATGGCGCCCGCAGGAGACCCTCATCCTCATACACGCCGCGATGGGCAGCGCGCGCCGGCTGTATAAATGGGTCCCCACCCTCGCGCGGCATTTTCGCGTCGTGCGGCCGGAGATGCGAGGTCACGGCAGCAGCGAGATACCCGGCCCGGATCAGCTGACCGTCGAGCGCCTCGCCCGCGATGTCATCGAGCTTGCCGATCATCTCGGCGTCGACAGGTTCCATCTCGCCGGTTCGTCAGCAGGCGCGATCGTGTCGTTTCAGACCACGCTCGATTTTCCCGATCGCGTTCTGACGCTGTCGAACTTCGCCTCGACCCCGGGGCTTAAGAACTCGCGAATCGACATGAACAAGTGGGTCTCGCACATACGCGCCAAGGGCATCCGCGGATTTCTCGAGGAGACGATCGAAGAGCGTTTCCCGAACGTCGCCGACAAGGATTTCCTGCGCTGGTTCATCGATGAATCGGCGCGTACGGATCAGGATCTCTTCTGTCGATTCGGCCCGATGATGAAGGAAGTTGACCAGACAGACCGCCTGCACGAGATCCAATGTCCAATGCTCAATGTGGTGCCTGGCCACGATCCGCTCGGTTCGCTCGAGCAATACGAGGTGTATCGCAAGCACGTACCGCATTGCGAGTTCATCGTCTATGAAGGTCTGCCGCACAACATCACAGACTCAGTGCCTGAGCGTTGCGCGGAAGACCTGCTGCGCTTTCTGTTAAAGCACCGGGCTCAGTAGGAGCATGGGCCGCCTCGACGGAAGGGTCGCGCTGATTACGGGGGCCGGCGCGGGCATCGCCCGGGCTGCTGCAGCTATTTTCGCGCAGGAAGGTGCGCGCGTCGCGCTTGCGGAGATCAACGCCGAAGCCGGACGTGCGACCGAGGCGATGGTGCGAGATGCTGGCGGCGAGGCGCTGTTCATCGAGACCGACGTGCGGCAGGAAGACAGTGTCAAGAGCGCGGTGACGTCGACGGTCGAGCGCTTCGGCAAGCTCGACCTCCTCTACAACTGCGCCGGCGGCTCGACCGCTGAAGATGATGTTGTCACGGAGGTCGATCTTGCGGTCTGGCAGCACACCATGTCGCTCGATGTGCTGGGCCCGCTACTCATGTGCAGGCATGCGATCCCGCGGATCATCGAGGCGGGAGGCGGCAGTGTCATCAACATGTCTTCAGGTGCTGCATTGCGCGGCGGCAGCCCAGCGCACATCTACACCACGGCCAAAGGGGCGATTCTTTCGCTCACGCGCGCGCTTGCCGGTGCCTATGCAAAGCACAACGTGAGAGTCAACGCGATCTGCGCCGGTCGCATCCTTACCGAGCGTGTAACGAGCCGCTACGGTGCGCCCGGTAAGCCGGGGCGCATGGAGGACCGCCAGGATGCGACCGGCCGCGTCAAGGAATACCCCTTCTGGGTCGGACAGCCCGAAGATATCGCGCGTATCGCGCTCTTTCTCGCGTGCGACGATTCGCGCATGATCACCGGCGCGAGCATACCCGCTGACGGCGGGCGCTCGGCGTACTGAGGAATTACCCATGAACGAAAGGGCACGCTGGGAAATGCAGAAGTTCACAGCTTCGGACGGACTCGAGATCGCATACGCGCTCGATGACTATACCGATCCCTGGCAGCCCGGTGAGACATTGATCCTCGTGCACGCCGCGATGGGAAGCTCGCGCCGCTTCTACGCATGGGTGCCGCACCTGGCTCGCGATTTTCGTGTAGTGCGAATCGACATGCGCGGCCACGGTGCGACGCAGATACCCGCGCCTGATCAGCTCAATCAGCAGCGGCTCGTGCAGGACGTGGTCGAGCTTGCGGATCACGTCGGAGCAAAAGTATTTCACGTCGCCGGCTCATCTGCCGGTGCGATCGTCGCGGAGAAGGTCGCGATCGATCATCCCGAGCGCATGCTGTCGCTCGCTGCATTCGCAGGTACGGGCGGGATCAAGCACGCGCTGCAGGATCAGAATAGCTGGGTAAAGCGCATCGGCGAAAAGGGACTCGAAGCGTTCCTGCGCGAGACCATTGCGGATCGCGTCGATCTCGCAAGCGCAGATCCCGGGTTTGTGGAGTGGTTCATTCGTGAATCCTCGAAGACTTCGGTCGAGGTGCTCGAGCGATTCGTGCCCATGATGCGGCAGTTCGTCGTCCTCGACGACCTGCACCGCATCCGCTGCCCCGTACTTGCGGTCGCGCCGGGCGGAGATCCGATACACACCGTCGAGAATTACCGCGCGCTGCCGGATCGCATCCCCACGTGCGAATTCCTGGTCTACGAGGGGCTGCCGCATAACATCACCGATGCGGTACCGGACCGCTGCGCCGAAGACCTCAGGACATTCCTGCTCAAGCACAAGTCGAGACCGCAATGAACCCCACATCGATGCAGGTGAAATACCGCTGGCCTTCGGGTGTGCGATGCATGTGCATGCTGACCGTCGACTTCGACGGCCCATCACATGAAATCGGACGCAAGCTGAGGCCGCTCGGCATCAATGCCTGGGGCCGTTATTCAGGCCGCCGCGGCATACCGCGCTACATGGACCTTTTCGAAAAACACGACATTCCCTCGACCTTTTTCGTGCCGGGCTTCGACGCCGAGTACTACCCGGAGATCGTGAAGGACATGCACAGGCGCGACTTTGAAGTCGCGTCGCACGGATACCTGCACGAAGGCTGGGAGCTCGGCGATGAGGAAGAGGAGCTGCTCGAGCGAACGCACAAGATCCTCTCCGACATGATCGGGGTCGCACCCATCGGATGGCGTTCGCCTTCGGGCCGAAAGAGCGCGCGCACGATGCGCGTGCTGAAAAGGCTGGGCTACCGGTACGATTCGAGCGACAAGGATTTCGACCTGCCGTACATGGTGCGCATTGATGGGCAGCGACTCGACGATATGGTCGAGATCCCGAACAACACCTACAGCCTCGATGACTTCCCCTGGTACAAGTTCAGCATGACGCCTGCGTCTGAAGTGCTCGGGCACTGGAAGCAGGAGTTCGACTCCATCTATGCCGAGCATGGCTACTTCATGCTGACGTTTCATCCCCGTAGCGGCTGGGGATCGGGCACGCCGTCGCGCGCGAAGATCATCGAGGAGATGATTCGCTACATCAAGCAGCACGATGGCGTGCGCTTCGTGAACGTTCGCCAGTTCGCCGATTGGTGCCTCACCAACCAGAGCGAGTTCGAATAATGGACGCAAGCTCATCCGTCTGGTCCGGCAGCACGCGCTGCACCGTCACTGTCACCGTGAACATGGACGCTGACACCGTCGATTTGCACGAGACGCGCAAAGAGAATCTCTACGGCCGCTATTCGTACGGCCGTTACGGCATGCGTGCCGGCATCTGGCGTATTCTCGACGTGCTTAAGAGTCACGACATCCGCGGGACCTTTTTCATCCCCGCGCTCGATGCTGAAGCGAACGCGTCCGTGGTCGAAGCGGTGCTCGGAGCCGGGCACGAGATTGGCGCCAGGGGTTACGCGTTCGAGGATCACAGCGCGCTGGGCGACAAGGAGCGCGAGACACTCGGCCGTGCGCACGAGATGCTGACTCAGATCACCGGCCGCACGCCTGTGGGCTGGCGTGCGCCACAGGGTTTACTCTCGCCCGAGACACTGACCTATCTGACGGAGCTCGGTTATGCCTACGACAGCAGCTTTCAGGACGACGACCTGCCGTACGTGATGAGCTGCCCGAACGGCCGCACGATCGTCGAGCTTCCGCAGTTTCAGTTTCTCGACGATTCCACGCTGTATGCAACGCGCCACACGCACGATCGGCTGCTCAAGACGTGGAGCGAAGAGTTCGAAGCGATCCACGACCAGGGCTATTTCGCCAATCTGACCCTGCACGCCCGCGGCGATTACGGCTCGGGCCGCGCGAGCCGCGCGAAAGTGGTCGATCAGTTCCTCGGCCTCATGAAACAGGCCGGGGGTGTGTCGTTCACGACATGCCACGAGCTCGCGTCGTGGTGGGGCACGCACTATCCACAGGCGGAGCCCGCACCGGTCTGAACGCATGCGAATGCGAGGGCGTCGCTGCCGGCCGCTAGAAACAACATGTGCATCGAGGGTGTATTCCCGGCAGGTCTGATATGACGATCGAGCGCTACTGGACGGCAAGCGACGGATCGAAGCTCTTCTATCGCTGCGACGATTTCACAGACCCATGGCGCTCGGCGCCATGGCTCGTACTGCTACACCCCGGCATCGGCAGCTCGCGTCGTCTCCATGGATGGGTGCCGCACCTCTCACGCGACTATCGCGTCGTGCGCCCGGACCTTCGCGGCCACGGAAAGTCGGAGGCGGCACTCGACAAGCCGCTGACGCAGAAGCGTCTCGGGCTCGACCTTATCGAGCTCATGGATCATCTCGGTGCGCAAGACGCGCACGTCATGGGTGCGGCCGCCGGCGGAATGATTGCGATGCAGGCGGCGCTGCGCTGGCCTGCTCGCTTTCGCTCGCTGGCGCTGTATGCCGCCGCCCCGGGAATTCATCCTGACCGCCCGAAACAAGGCAACTGGCTGGAACGCGTGACACGCGACGGCGTTCGTCAGTTCCTGACGGAGACGGCGCGCGATCGCATCGGCGATGCGTCTGCCGGGCAGCTTGCGTGGTTCCTCGATACGGCCGAAGGCGTGACGCCTGCGTTCCTCGGTCGATTCGTGCCGCTGATGGCGAGCGAGTACTACCCGGAGCGGCTCGTGGATTTCACGTTTCCCGTGCTCATGGTCGTCCCCGACCCCGATCCGTCCGTTGATCGGCGTGAATACGATCTGATGCGCAAATATTTGCGCTCTCACCAGTTCGTCGCCATATCCGGGGCGAGTCACAGCATGACCGCCGAGATGCCCGATCGCTGCGCTGAAGAACTCAAGCGCTTTCTGAACGCGCTGTATTGACAGAAGTGTAGCTGAGCACCCACCACACGATCGGAGAATGACCATGGCAAGTGCGAACCGGCTGAACGCACCAGGCCCTGTTTCGAGACGCATAGCGGCTGCCTCGGTAGCGGGGCTCATATGCGTCAGCGCCGCCGGCGCGCTCGCGCAGGGGTATCCCGCGAAGCCGATTCGCATCGTCATTCCGTTCGCACCGGGTGGAGGCACCGACATCCTCACCCGCATCATGGTGCCGAGCCTGACCGAGCTCATGAAGCAGCAGATGGTGGTCGACAACCGCCCTGGCGCTGGCAGCCAGATCGGAAGCGATCTCGTAGCCAAGGCGCCACCCGATGGCTACACGCTGCTGATGGTCGACACCGCTTTCATGACAAACCCGAGCCTGTACTCGAAGCTTCCCTACAACTCGGAAAAAGACTTCGCGCCTGTCTCGCTGACGGCGACGGCGCCGGTGATCATGATCGTGCATCCATCGGTGCCGGTGCGCTCAGCGCAGGAACTGGTGTCGCTCGCGCGTGCGAAGCCGGGTGCGCTCAACTTCGCATCAGGCGGGCCGGGAAGCTCGACCCATCTCGGTGTGGAGCTGCTGAAGTACGTGGCGAAGATCGATCTCGTGCACATCCCCTACAAAGGGACAGGCCCGGCCGTCGCCGATGTGCTGGGCGGGCAGGTCACGATGATGTTCGCAGGGATCAGCTCGGTGAAGCAGCACGTCGGCGTCGGCCGGCTGCGAGCAATCGCCGTCACCGGAGAGAAACGTTCACCTGCGATGCCGGGGGTGCCGACGTTCGCTGAAGCCGGTCTGAAGCAGGTCGATGCGAGCTCGTATTGGGGCGCGCTGGCGCCTGTTCGCACATCGCCGGAAATTACAACGCGCTTGAGTGCTGCGATTGCGCAGGTGCTCAAAACCCCCGGTGTTCGCGACAAGCTCGTCGAGCTCGGCTTCGAGCCGATCGGCGGAACGCCGGAGCAGTTTGCGCAGCTGCTGGCAAGCGAAATGGACAAGTGGGCGAAGGTGATCAAAGCCGCCGCCATACGCCTGGACTGAATAGAGCTGCGGCCGAATACGCCGCACGTTGATACGGAAGCAGCAATCTGATGACGCACACCTCCAGCACGGTTCGATGTAACAAGTTGCGCTTTAGCTTGATGGCGTTTGCCTTCTGCTGCGCGAACGCGGCGGCGCAGTCATACCCTTCGAAGCCGGTCCGGTTCATTGCCGCGTATCCGGCAGGGGGGCCGAGCGACATCGTCACGCGCGCGGTCGGTAAGCGCATGTCCGAAATGATGGGCCATCCGGTCGTCGTCGAAAACCGCTCCGGCGCGGGTGGACATATCGCAGTCGAGGGGCTGGTGAAATCGCCGCCCGACGGCCATACGATTCTGCTCGCCGGCAGCTTCATCACGATCGGGCCGAGCCTCAACGCGAAGCTTTCGTACGATCCGGTGCGCGACCTGGCCCCGATCGGCCTCATTGCGCGCAGCCAGTACCTGCTGGTCGTGCATCCGGGCGTGCCCGCGCGCGGTGTCAAAGATCTCATCGGCCTGGCGAGAACCCGCCCGGGCCAGCTCAACTACGGCTCGTCGGGCGTCGGCGCGCCGCCGCACCTTGCGACAGAGCTCTTCAAGACGATGGCGAAGATCCACGTAGTGCACGTTCCCTACAAAGGTGCCACGCCTGCGATTACTGACCTGATCGGCGGTCACATCGATTTCTATGTCGGCGGGATCTCGGGTCTGCTGCCCCATGCGAAAAGCGGAAAGCTGCGCGCGCTCGCGGTCACCGGCGCCCGCCGCTCCGGTGAACTGCCTGCCATCCCGACGATCGCCGAGGCGGCGCTACCCGGCTACGAGATCGTCACGTGGTTCGGAGTGGTGGCACCGGCGGAGACGCCCAAAGAAATCGTTTCGCGTTTGAACGGGCTTCTCGTGAAGATGATCGGCGAGCGCGAGATGCAGGCGTATCTGGTGGCACAAGGTCTCGAGCCAGCGACGAGTACCCCTGACCAGTTCGCACAACTCATCAAAACCGAAATTCTCAAGTTTTCGCGGATCGTGAAAGCAGCCGGCCTCAAGGCGGAATAGGGTATGGAGCATCTCATGTCATCACGCAGACGCATATCTTCCTGCTACCTGATCTCTGCTGCACTGATCCTGCCTGGACTCTTTACCAGCTTCGTTCACGCTCAGGAATGGCCGGCCAAGGCCATCCGGCTGGTCATCCCCTTCCCGCCGGGCCAGACCAGCAGCGATGTCTTCGGCCGGGCCATGGCCGAGCGTCTGCGGCGCGAACTCGGTCAACCGGTGGTGGTGGACAATCGCCCTGGCGCCGGCGGCACGCTGGGCGCGAATCTCGTCGCAAAATCCGCCCCGGACGGTTACACGTTGCTACTGGCCGCGGCCGGCACCATGACCATCTCGCCGAGCGTCTATGGCAAGAAAATGCTCTTCAACCCGCAAACCGATCTGCAGCCGGTCTCGATGTTCGCGCTGGTTCCATACATGCTGGTCGTGCCGCCTTCGGTGCCCGCGAACAACATCCGTGAGTTCATGAAAATCGCCGCGGACAAGCCGGGCACGCTGAATTTCATTTCCTCCGGTAACGGCACCACGCCCCACCTCTGCGGCGAGTGGTTCAAGCGCCAGTCCAAAACCGACATCACGCATGTCCCGTACAAGGGCGGCGCGATCGGCACCGTCGACCTGCTCGCCGGCCGCGCGCACATGTATTGCGCCGGCGGCCCCAGCACCTTCGGTTATCTGCAAAGCGGCAAGCTGAAGGCCATCGGCCTGACGTCCGCCAAACGCAGTCCACTGCTGCCGGATGTGCCAACGCTCGCCGAACAAGGCGTTGCCGGACTGGAATACGTCCATTCCTGGGTGGGCATACTTGCGCCGGCAGGCACTCCCCGCCCGGTCGTCGACAAACTCTACGGCGTAATCGCCAAAATCATGAAGACTACCGAGATGCGCACGTTGATTTCCGAACAGGCTGCAGAGCCGATGGCGCAGACCCCTGCCGAGTTCGCAGCGCGCATCAAGTCAGAAACCGCGTACTGGGCCAATATCGTCAAGGTCACTGGCGCAACCATCGACTGACGCTAAACCAGGCCGCACATATAACGCACACATAACAACCATGACGCGTCCGTTCGGCATCACGCTCACTCCAGGATCAATGAATGGTGATATCGCGCCGCCGCTCATTGCGGAACTGCGTCACGCGGCACTGGAACATGGTTTCGTCGTGCTGCGCGACCAACGTCTGACCGATGACGCCCTGCTCGGTCTGGGCAGGCATTTCGGCGTGATCGAAGAGCGTGTTATCAAATACAGCAGCGTCGGTCCGTCGAAATCACGCCAGCCGACGCTGTGGCATCACCACAACTGCTGCGACGGCGCGCTTGACGACTGGATCCTCTACTACACACCGGCGATACCGGATCATGGTGGCGGCATTGAATTCTTCGATGCGGCATCCTGGTTCAACGCGCTTGACGACGACACCCGCGCCTGGGCGCTGCAACGTCGCATGCGCCACGATTACAACCCCGTGGTCCATGCCGGCATTGCGCCCGTTGCCAATCCCGAATGGCATCCCATGGTGATGACGCGTGAGGCTGGCGATACACAGCAGCAGGCGCTGTATGCCGCGGCGCATGCCATGGAAATTGACGATGCCATTGATATCCGTGAGCCGCCGCCGGACTCACCCTGGCATCGGGCAAAGGAAGCCGCGAAGCCGGCAACCCTTTATTATTTGCACCAGCCGCAGGCACATGACCTCATCCTGTGGGACATGAAAATGGTCGCTCACCGCGGTTACCCGTGGAACACACCCACACTGCGCGTCATCCACGAAGTCATCATCCGTCAGCTCACACCATGAATGCATCGGCAAGCTTCACCCCCTTGAGTCCGGCGTTCCCGCGCAGCGTGGAAATCCGCAACGCCGCCACCGGGCTTGCGGCCCTGGAAGTGCTGCTGCGGGAGTCCCTGGCGACCCATGATCTGGTG
>JBKJPI010000171.1:0-2648 GCA_046595235.1 Burkholderiales bacterium
GCGGCTGATGAGACGCACCGGCAGGAAGCGGTACACCTCTGAGCCCAAGTCCGGCACTGACGTAAAGGTCGATGCCACTACCAGCGCGCGCGGCGGACGCTGCTGCGCGAGCCAGCACGCCACCGCGCCGCCGAGCGACTCTCCGAAAACAACGATCTCGCCGGCAGCTAATCCGCGCGTCGACGTGAGCCACTGCCACGCCGCGGTGGCATCCTCATAGGTCCCATGTTCGGACGGCGTCCCCGTGCTCTTGCCGTAGCCGCGATAATCGACGAGCAGCGTGTTGTAACCCAGAGAACGGAACATTCGCGCGTAGTCGATGCGGTGAGAGATGTTGCCCGCGTTCCCGTGAAAATGAAGCACGGTGCCGCGAGCGCCCGGAACCGGCAGCCACCATGCGTGCAACGTTTCGCCGTCGGTCGTTTTGAGGAACACGTCTTCATAAGTAAGCCCGTGCGCCGCCGGTGTGGCCGAGTGTGCGCGGCCTGTGTTCGGGAAATAGACAAGACTGTCCTGCGCCAGGTATACGACACCGACGAGAAGTGCATATCCGAGCACCGCGAAAAGCGCCACCTTCCACCACATGTCGTCGTTAGTACAGCTCGAGGGGCGGCTCGTCGAGCACCGCCGCCTGCTCGCGCAGCGCAAGGATCTGATCCTGCCAGTAGCGCTGCGTGTTGAAGAACGGGAAGCTTTGGGGAAATGCGGGGTCGTCCCAGCGCTGTGCGAGCCAGCCCGAATAGTGGATGAGACGCAGCGTGCGCAAGGCCTCGATCAGCCACAGCTCTGCCGGATTGAAATCATTGAACTCGCGATAGCCTTCCATCACGGCGGCAAGCTGCACCTGCATGCTGGCACGGTCGCCCGAGAGCCACATCCAGATGTCCTGAACGGCAGGCCCCATACGCGCGTCGTCGAGATCGACGAAGTGCGGCCCCTCGCCCGTCCACAGGATGTTTCCGCCGTGACAGTCACCATGGAGCCGCAGCGCGCGCACGCCGCCGGCGCGCTCGTAGGCACGCTCGACGCGCGAAAGCACGTCCTCGACGACACTTTTGTACGTGGCTTGTAGCTCAGCCGGAACGAAGTCGTGCTCGAGGACGTAGTGCATAGGCGTGCGCCCAAAACTTTTTACATCGATCGCAGGCCGGTGCTTGAATGGTTTCAGCGCACCGATTGCATGGATGCGTGCAATGAATCGGCCAAGCCACTGCAAGGTGTCGAGATCTTCCAGCTCAGGCGTGCGGCCTGGACGTTTCGGGTAAAGGGCGAAGTGAAAGCCGCCGTGAGCTGAAAGCGTCTGCCCGCCGGTGTCGAGCGGGGCGACGACAGGAATTTCACGCTCTGCGAGCTCGAGCGCGAACGCGTGCTCTTCCAGCAATGCCGCTTCGGACCAGCGCTGCGGGCGGTAGAACTTAGCAACCAGCGCAGACCCGTCTTCCAGCCACGCCTGATAAACGCGATTTTCGTAACTGTTGAGGCCGATCAGGCGTCCATCACAGCGAAAGCCGCGCGAGTCGATGGCGTCGAGAATGAGCTCTGGAGTAAGCGCGTCGTATTGAGGCATGCGCCGAACTTAGCACAGCCCAACGCGAGAGGCGCTCGAGCTACTTTGTCGGAAACAGTACGGCGCCCGTCGGCGAATGATCCGGCAGTAAATCTTCAACGAACGTGGGCTCCGGAAGCCGGCATTCGCCAATCATTGAAGTGATCGTGCGCTCGAGCGCGTCAAGGTCGTCAGCCGGGTGCAGCGGCCACCTGAACCCTTCAACGAGGCTATCGTCGAATGGCGTCCACAGCGTTACCCGAAGCTCTCCGCCGGCGTGTGAAGACAGCGTCACGCTCGGATCGCCTACCGCCATGCGAAAGCGCCGCACGCCATTGCTCATGAAAAGATTGAATGCCGCCTCGATGCCCGCAGTACGGCCGCTATACGCCGCCGTATAAAGCCCGGAGGGCGGCCGCGGCATCGGCAGGACCTGAACCCCGGGGGTGGCGAGCTGTGCCGTCATCGCGCGCAGCGCGGCAGTGCCCCACTGGCCGATGTTCGCCCCGGTCTCGACGATATCGGGCAGGTGCGCCGGTGCGATTGCAGCACCGAGCAGGAATCTCACGTGCACTTCCTCGAGTCCGCGGGCAACGTGGATCGGGTCCGGCGCGACATCGCGCGTGCCGGGCGTCTGCGCCCATTGCAGCACTTCGCTGGGCCGCAAGGCTTCGAGCGTTGCCATCGAGCACAGCACGTTACCGAGTCCAAGATTGCGGCTCGCGCCAAAGACGCCGTTTGCTTGCAGGACCTTCGTGACTTCCTCGATTGCCGGAAGAACACAAGAGACCGTCGTCGCCGAGCTCGCGCCGCAGACGATGATCCACGGCATCGCAAACACGCGGGCCGTTACGCCTTCCGTCCCCGCTGCGGGTTTTTCAACCGCGGTGCAGAGCGCGCGCCAGAGGCGTGCGTAGACGGGCTGCGATGGCGCCGCTGCGAGTATTGCGCTGATTTCGTCGTCGCGGCCGGACGCCGCGAGCGCTCGCATCGAGCCCGTCAGCTCGGCGGCGTCAGCGTTCTCCCGGGCGCATGCGAGCAACGGGTCCTGCGGGTCACCAGACCCATACCGGCGAGGATCGGAGAAGAACACGTGAGCCTG
>JBKJPI010000339.1:0-4116 GCA_046595235.1 Burkholderiales bacterium
TGCACCGGCCCACCCTGCGTATTCGAAAGCGTCGCCCACACCGGCGCGCCATAAAAAGGCGGCTTCACGATCGGCATCATCGTTCCCCCGGGGCGGCCGAAGTCGGGGTCCTGCCCCCGCTCGCATTGCGCGTTCCAGGTGGCGACGCTCGCCTGCACCGCGGCTGCGTCGAGGCCCAGGCTTTCCGCCAGGCCGGCGAGCGAATCAGACCGTGCGAGGATTCCGAGCTCGACTTCGCGCAGATTGTCTTCGCTCCATTCGTAGCGGATGCCTTCGTCGTTGGAGGTCGCCTTTCCAAGCGCGTAGAGCCTGCGCCCTTCGTCGTCGCACAGAAGGAAAGCGGGATTGCGGGGGAAGCTTTGCGTGACCGGATCGTAGTGATCGAGCGGGCGCACGCCGGTGTCCTGCGTATACGGCTGGTATTCCGACATGAAGCGCTTGCCGAACTTGTCGAGAAGTATCCACGGCATCTTCAGCTTCGCCTTGTCGGCTTCACCCGGAAACCAGTCGGGAAAGCGTTTGACGCGCATCCCGTACGGGTAGGCGGGATCGGTGTGGCGAAATCCGTAAGCGCCGTGAATCAGCCACATGTGCCAGAGCTCGGCGCCGAGGTCCTGGGCCATTCGAATGCCGTCGCCGGTATTCGTGCCGGCGGCGGCGTTGAGCACCGGCTTGCATTGCAGGTACTGCTCTTTCATGCGGACGCTCGCCTCGAAACCGCCGCATGCGAGCACCACGCCGCGGCGCGCCTTGATCGAGCGCTCGACGCCATTCTCGCTCACCCGCACGCCCTGCACTTCCCGCGTCGCAGGGTCGGCGATGAGACGCAACGCCGCTGTATTGAGACGCACCTCGATGCCGAGCCGCCTCACGTTGTCGTGAACGACCTTGAAGAGCTTAGGCCCATTCGGCGCACCGTTCGCCCAGGGATAGTGCTCGCGCGCGTCGAAGCCCGGCACATCCACCACCGACGTGTGATAGAAAGCTTCCGTCCCGGGCAGCGGATAATTCGCACTGATTCGCCGGCGGTAGGGGTCACTCCCCTTTTCCTTCACCTCGTTCTCCTCGATCGAAGTCACGACCGACGCGTCGTTTACTCTGGCGAGATCCCGCACGTACGTTTCGAGCCCGCACATGCCGTCGGCCAATACCCGCACGACCGCATCGGGTGTGCGCCCGTCATTGGTGGCCTTGAGGTACGCATAAGCGCCGTCGGCATCGCGCGCGCTTCGCACCGCGCCGTAGGAGCAGATGGAAAGCCCGCCGGGCACCGCAGACTTTTCGATGATCAGCGTTTTCGCTCCGCGCTCGGCGGCGTTGATCGCAGAAATTCCGCCGCCGTGGCCGAAGCCTGCAACGATCACATCAAAGGTTTCGTCGAAGTTCATTTGTAATGGTGGTAGAAGTAAGAATGTCGGTATCGCCCGCAGAGTATCGGAGTTTGACAACCCATGCAGCGAGGAAGATGTTGTCTCCGGAATAAACACCCATGATCGTCTCCTTCAATTTCTATTACGCGCGGCCCGGTCTCCAGGATGCCGTGCTGCAGCAGCGTCTCCGCGCATGTGAAGTGCGCCAGAGCCTCGCCATCCCACGCGGACGTGTGCTCGCACGCGCGAGCGGCGCCGGGGAACTGCCTGACGTCATCTGGGAACAGCAATTCACGGACGTGGACGGTCATCTGGCGGACATGGCCGTGCGCGCTGCAAGCGCGGAGTTCGAATCGATACGCGCAGGGATGCGAAAGCTTTACCACCGGTTCGAGCGACCCTTGTTCCAGATCTGCGGCAACGCGCCGGCCGAGCTTGCAGCCCCCGCTGGATCACACACCCTCGTGACGCTCGACTGGATCTTCTGCCGCCCCGAGAGCACTGAGCACCTGGTCGAACGACTTGAGCAGCACGCCGCGCACAACGCCGCGCCGCATTCCGGCCGCACCCGATTGCTGCGCTTGATCACCCCGGGCGACGATCTTCCGGAGCTTGTGTGGCAGCACGAGTATGCGGGCGCGGACCCTCAGAAGGCCTCGCAGTCGGCCATCGTGGGGCGCAACGGCCAGACGTGGCAGAGCACGGTGGCCGCGCTTGCACCGCGCGTCGAGCACAGCGCGTGGACGGTAACTGAGTGAGCCGTTGCGGCTGAGAGTGCCTACGGATCGATCGTCATGCCGGCGGTCTTGACGATCCTCGGATCGCAAACACAGCAACCGCGCTGTCGTTCTAAGCGGCGCCGGTGTCTTGAGCGTCGGACGCGCGCGCCGCATCCCGGAACAGGCGCGCGTGACCGCGTTCCGTTTTGAACTCACCCTGGCGGGTGCCGAGGGTTTTCAGCCAGCGTTGACCGCCGAAGGTGAAGCCGATCCAGTAGCCGAGTTCGACGAGCTCGGGCTCGGTGAATTCGGCTCCGAGGGCCACCCATAACGCGTCGTCGGCCTGGGTCGGGTCGTACATGATCGCGTCGGCGTACCGCAGCGCAATCTTCTCGCGCTGCGTGAAACGCTGGGAGCTCTCGTAGCGCATGAGCTCAGCCATGCGATCGTCGGTTTCCCGCGCGGACCGCGCGGTGCCCTGATTGCTTCAGTATCCGCACTCGATGGTGTGCGCGATATACGCGCGGGTGAGCTCCTTCAGGTCGTGCTCGAGCACGCCCGCCCCGTTGTCGAACAACATCTCCCGCGTCTGCGTGAACGAGCGCATGACGTCGGGCTGATGCGCACGAATCGCCTGGTTCTCGGGCCCGGGGCGGCCCGCCCGCACCGCGTCGTGGAGCCACTTCAGCACCTGCGGATCGGAGACGGTGTCCGGATCGATGTAACTGATGCGCGCCATGTCTGACAATTCTCGTTGTTGAGGGGAAAGCAACGAGCTTATGCTGTCGCACCTGACACCGTCAAAAGCGCGGCTCGATCCACGCAGCGAGCCCGCGGTTACACCACAACGGAGGAATCACGCATGCGGTTGCTTGCCCGTACGGCCCTGCTCGCAACCGCGGCGCTGGCTGTCGCCCCGCTGCCCGCGGCGGCGGCCGAAGCCGCTGCATATCCGGCCCGCCCGATTCGCCTGATCGTGCCGCAAAACCCGGGTGCATCGAACGACACCATCAGCCGCATCGTCGCCGCGCGCATGGGCGAGCTCCTGGGCCAGCAGATGGTCATCGACAACCGGCCGGGCGCGGGCGGCATCATCGCCGG
Organism: Burkholderiales bacterium; assembly: GCA_046595235.1. GTDB lineage: Bacteria > Pseudomonadota > Gammaproteobacteria > Burkholderiales > SG8-41 > JAQGMV01. Next base: position 3,191 of record JBKJPI010000339.1, read on the forward strand.
CGGGCTCGCCGCATCCGCCGCACCCGACGGCTACACGCTCTATGCCACCGCGACGGCATCGCAGGTGATCGGGCCCCAGATCGTCAAAAACGTCCCCTACCACCCGATCAGAGACTTCGTCCCGGTATCCCTTTTCGCCATTACCGACAACATCCTGGTGGTCCATCCGAAGGTGCCGGCCACGAACCTGAAGGAGCTCGTCGGGCACGCGAAGGCGAACCCCGGCAAGCTGATGATGGCGAACGCCGGGGCAGGAACGCAGAGCCACCTCGCCGGCGTGCTCCTTGCGTACACCGCCGGAATGAACGTGCTGCACGTGCCTTACAAGGGTGGCGGCGCCTCGGTGGCCGCGACGGTCGCCGGAGAGTCGCCGGTGACGATCACGCCCGCGCCGGCGGTCCTGTCACATGTGCGCGCGGGTCGGCTGCGCGCGCTCGCGAGCGGCAGCCCCAAGCGCTCGCCGCTCACGCCCGACATCCCGACCCTCACCGAATCGGGGCTGGCGGGCTTCGTGTCCAACGGGTGGATCGGGCTGCTCGCGCCCAAGGGAACGAAGAAACCCGTCGTCGACACGCTTTACGCGGCGCTGGTGACGACGGTGAACGACCCCGCGACGTCGAAGCTGATGGAGAGGGCCGGCGGCGACCCCGAGACGATGCCGCCCGCCGATTTCGTGAAGTTCATGAACGAGGAATGGAAGCGCTTCGGCGACGCAATCAGGATCGCCAACCTGCGGGCGGAGTGAAGTAGCCGCGCCTGAGTGATCGACGCGCTTCGCGCGGTCGCAAACCGAACGGGTCAGAGGGTAAGCTGAGGCTCGCGAGTTCGCCTGATCCTGGCGCACGTCGAGCACGCAGTTATTCCTCGCGTACGTAGACGTCCGTCATCCTGGCGGTGCCAGGATCCATCTTGACGTTAACGAAGGA
>JBKJPI010000429.1:0-14239 GCA_046595235.1 Burkholderiales bacterium
TCCGTATGTCCAGCAACTCGAAGGCCCCTGCGTTTGCGCACGGCGCGTCACGTTCCACCGGAATTCTGCTCATCAACCTCGGGACGCCCGAGGCGCCGACACCTTCAGCCGTTCGCACTTATCTTCGCGAGTTTCTTTCAGACCGCCGCGTCGTCGAAATCCCGCGGCTGCTGTGGTGGCCGATCCTCTATCTCTTTGTGCTGACGCGGCGGCCGAAAGCGTCGGCTGCGCGGTACCGACAGGTCTGGATGCGCGAAGGCTCGCCCCTGCGGGTCTACACCGAGCGGCAGACATCTCTCGTGCGCGGCTATCTCGGTGACCGGCTCCGCGTACCGCTCACGGTCGACTATGCGATGCGCTACGGAACGCCCGCGATCGCGACGAAGATCGAAGCGCTGAAGGCCCAGGGGTGCGACCGCATATTGCTCGTGCCTCTCTACCCGCAGTATTCCGCGAGCACGACCGCAACCGCATTCGACGAAGCTTTCGCGGCGCTCAAGCGGCTTCGCGACCAGCCTGAAATCCGCACCATTCGCAACTTTCACGATGACCCCGGTTACATCGCCGCGCTGGAGCAGAGCGTGCGCGAATTCTGGATGAAACGCGACCGGCCGGACGTCCTCGTCATGAGCTTCCACGGCGTGCCGCGGCGCTCACTCGACTTGGGTGACCCGTATCACTGCGAATGTCAGAAGACGGGGCGTCTTCTGGCTGAGGCGCTCGGCCTCGAGCCGGAGCAATACAGAGTGACTTTTCAATCCAGATTCGGACGCAGCGAATGGCTGAAGCCTTATACAGCTGAAACTCTGATCGAACTGGGGAGGCGCGGGGTACCGCGCGTCGATGTGATATGCCCCGGCTTCGTTAGTGACTGCCTTGAAACGCTCGAAGAAATCGCTATAGAGGCAAAGGAGCTTTACCTGAAGGCCGGGGGCCGCGAATTTCACCAGGTGCCGTGCCTCAACGATCGTCACGAGTGGATCGCCGCGCTGACAGCGCTCATCGAGCGCAACCTGACCGGCTGGGCGTCAGTGCCTTCGGCGGATGCGCAACGGGAATCTCGGCTCAGGGCCCTCGCAGCCGGCGCGCGCGCATAGCCCGCACTCCAGTACGCCGGTCCCGCTCGCGGGTCGGATCAAAAACACATCATACGAAACAATATGTTAACCGAGCTTGAAAACCGGCTGGGCAACCCCATGTGGGGAAGGGTCAAGAGGAGCGAGTGAATGCAGGAAGCACCCGAATTTACGAACCCGGACGTGGCTGAAGGCGCGGCAGGCGAGCAGTCCGGCGATATCGAGCAACGCCTGAAGCAGGCGGAGGACACCGCTCAGCAGCACCACGACGCGTGGCTTCGCGCTAAAGCAGACGCCGAGAACTTCCGCAAGCGGAGCCAGACGGAGATCGCAAACGCGCACAAGTTCGCTGTCGAGAATTTCACAGGCGAGCTTCTTGCCGTGAAAGATAGTCTTGAAGCGGCGCTTGCTTCCGAAGCCGCGTCGGTCGACAGCATGAGAAGCGGCGTCGAGCTCACGTTGAGGCAGCTCAAATCGGTGTTCGATAAGTTCAGCGTCGCCGAAATCCAGCCGATCGGGCAGAAGTTCGACCCGCACCGGCACCAGGCGATCGGCACGATGGAATCCGACGCTGAGCCGAACACCGTCGTGCAGGTCTTGCAGAAAGGCTATCTGCTGCACGACCGTGTGATCCGGCCCGCGCTGGTGATGGTTACAAAAGGCGAAGGGCGTTGAATCTTCAGTGTTTACCCCAACGTGTGGGGTAACGAATATTTCTACAAGTAGAGGCGAGACATGGCAAAAATTATAGGAATTGACCTCGGCACGACGAATTCTTGTGTGGCCGTGATGGAGAACGGCACGCCGAAGGTCATCGAAAACTCCGAAGGTGCGCGTACGACGCCTTCCGTGGTTGCCTACATGGAAGATGGCGAGGTGCTTGTTGGCGCACCTGCAAAACGCCAGGCGGTGACGAACCCGAAGAACACGCTCTATGCCGTGAAGCGGCTGATCGGACGTCGCTTCGACGAAAAAGAGGTGCAGAAGGACATCGAGCTGATGCCCTACACGATCACGAAAGCCGAAAACGGCGATGCGTGGATCGAAGTGCGCGGCAAGAAAGTCTCTTCGCAGGAAGTCTCTGCGCAGATTCTCATGAAAATGAAGAAGACCGCCGAAGACTATCTCGGCGAAGCCGTGACCGAGGCGGTGATTACCGTGCCCGCGTACTTCAACGATTCGCAGCGCCAGGCGACGAAGGATGCCGGCCGCATTGCGGGGCTCGAAGTGAAGCGGATCATCAACGAGCCCACCGCCGCTGCACTTGCATTCGGTCTCGACAAGAAAAAAGGTGATCGCAAGATTGCGGTATACGACCTTGGCGGCGGCACGTTTGACGTCTCCATCATCGAAATCGCTGCAGTCGATGGTGAGCACCAGTTCGAAGTGCTCTCGACCAACGGTGACACATTTCTCGGCGGCGAAGACTTCGATCAGCGCCTGATGGACTACCTGTGCGACGAATTCCAGAAGGATTCCGGGCTCGATCTGCGCAAGGACATGCTGGCGCTTCAGCGCCTCAAGGATGCTGCCGAGAAGGCGAAGATCGAGCTCTCGTCCTCGCAGCAGACTGAAGTGAACCTGCCTTACATCACTGCCGATCCGTCGGGGCCGAAGCATCTCGCGGTCAAGATCACACGCGCGAAATTCGAGTCTCTGGTGGAAGACCTGATCGAGCGCACGATCGAGCCGTGCCGCATTGCCGTCAAGGATGCGGGTGTCAAGTTGACCGATATCGACGACGTGATTCTCGTCGGCGGCCAGACGCGCATGCCGAAAGTACAGGACAAAGTGAAAGATTTCTTCGGCAAGGAAGCGCGCAAGGACGTTAACCCTGATGAGGCCGTGGCCGTGGGCGCTGCTATCCAGGGCGGCGTGCTTCAGGGTGAGGTCAAGGACGTGTTGCTGCTCGACGTGACCCCCCTGTCGCTGGGCATCGAAACGCTGGGCGGTGTCATGACGAAGCTCATCACCAAGAACACGACGATCCCCACGAAGGCCAACCAGGTGTTCTCGACAGCCGAGGACAACCAAACGGCGGTCACGATTCACGTGCTGCAGGGCGAGCGCGAGATGGCGCGGGTTAACAAGTCGCTTGGCCAGTTCAACCTCACAGACATTCCGCCAAGCCCACGCGGGCTTCCGCAGATCGAAGTCACGTTCGACATCGACGCGAACGGCATCCTTCACGTGTCGGCTAAAGACAAGGCGACCGGTAAGGAAAACAAAATCAAGATCCAGGCGTCCAGCGGCTTGAGCGAAGACGAAATCAAGCGGATGGTGCAGGACGCCGAAGCGCATGCCGACGAAGACAAGAAAGCTCGCGAGCTCGTCGACGCCCGCAACCAGTGCGACCACATGGTGCATTCAGTGAAAAAGTCGCTGAAGGAGCACGGCGACAAAGTGGGCGCCGAGGAAAAGGCGAAGATCGAAGCCGCGTTGAAAGAAGCAGAAGAGGCGCTGAAGTCAGACGACAAGACCAAGATCGAAGCTGCCACCCAGACGCTGACCGAGGCATCGCAGAAGCTGGCGGAGCAGATGTATGCCGAGGAGCAGGCGAAGCAGCAGCAAGGTCAGCCGGGAGCCGCACAACCGAACGCAGGCGGCTCGGAGGGTACGAAGCCGCAAGACGATGGCAACGTCGTCGATGCCGAGTATGAAGAAGTCAAAGACAGGAAATAAACGTCGAAAGATTCGCCCACGTATCGCGGAACCGCGCTTCGGGGAGGTCCAGAACTGGACCTCCCCGTTGTGCGTTCAGCGAGCGCTCGAAACATGATGTGCAGGCATTAGAGAGCCATGGCTAAAAGAGATTATTACGAGGTGCTCGGCGTCAACAGGGATGCGCCTGAGGAAGAGCTCAAGAAGTCCTATAGAAAGCTTGCAATGAAGCACCATCCGGACCGGAATCCGGACAACCCTAAATCCGAGGAAAGCTTCAAGGAAGCGAAAGAAGCCTACGAGGTTCTTACCGATCCCAACAAACGCGCGGCGTACGATCAATACGGCCATGCCGGCGTCGACCCTTCTTCCGCCACCGGCGCCGGCATGGGCGGCTTCTCCGATGCGTTCGGCGACATCTTCAGCGACATCTTCGGCGGCGGGCGCTCACGCTCGACTGTCTTCAGAGGCGCCGACCTGCGCTACAACCTCGAAGTCACGCTCGAGGATGCGGCCCGCGGCACTGAAACCAGGATTCGCATTCCGGCAATGGAAGAGTGCGAGACGTGCAAAGGGACGGGCGCCAAGCCGGGCACCGCCCCCACGCAATGCACAACGTGCACCGGCCATGGCCAGGTGCGCATGCAACAGGGCTTTTTCTCGATTCAGCAGACATGCCCGCGCTGTCACGGCACCGGCAAAATGGTGGCCAACCCGTGTCAGCCGTGCAGTGGCGCCGGTCGAATCAAAAAGCAGAAAACACTCTCCGTGAAAATCCCGTCGGGGGTGGACGAAGGCGATCGCATTCGGCTGTCCGGCGAAGGCGAAGCCGGAGTGAACGGCGGCCCCTCAGGCGATCTCTACGTCGTCATGCATATCAAACCGCATTCGGTTTTCACGCGGGATCACAACGATCTGCATTGCGAAATGCCTATCAGCTTCACGACTGCGGCGCTCGGCGGCGACATCGAAATCCCGACGCTGGACGGCTCGGCCAAGATCAAGGTGCCGGCTGAAACGCAAAGCGGAAAGGTGTTCCGCCTTCGCGGCAAAGGAATCAAGGGTGTGCGTTCGGCGACGCACGGGGACCTGCTCTGTCACGTCATCGTGGAGACGCCGGTCAGCCTCACCGCGCGCCAGAAGGAGCTCCTGCAGGAGTTCGAAGCCATCAGCGGCACGGATGCCGGACGGCACAATCCGCAGGCCCGCTCCTGGATGGAGAAGGTCAAAGAGTTCTTCGAGTCGTGAGCAAGCCGAAGGAAGGGAGGTAATGGAGGGAAACCTTCGGTTCCCCTCTGTTCGTGATCCAAGCAGCGGCTGCGGCCGTCGCGAAGCGGCGTCCGCTCGACCTACTGCCGCGGCTTTAAATCCAGCCCGCGCGCTTGAAGCGGTAGAGCAGATAGCCGTCGGCAAGCGCCATGACGCCGAGCGTCACCGGGTAGCCGAATGCCCATCGAAGCTCGGGCATGACGTCGAAGTTCATGCCGTAGATGCCTGCAATCATGGTCGGCACGGCGACGAGGCCTGCGTACGAGGCGAGCCGCTTCATCGTCTCGTTCTCGTGAACCGTAATCAGCGACAGGTTCACCGAGATCGCGGTCGTCAGCATCTCCCTTAAGCTGTCGATCGACTGGTTGATGCGGAACAGATGGTCGTAGATGTCGCGAAAGTAGTCCTGCGTCGTCGCAACGACCTCCGGGACTCGGCCCCCATACAGCTTGCCCGAAGCCTCATGCAGCGGCCCCACGGCGTGGCGCAGAACCATCAACTTACGTTTCAGCGCATATAGATCTTCGACGTTTTTCCGTGCCGGTTCGCCTTCGAAAATTCGGGCCTCGATCGTCTCGAGGTCCTCTTCGAGCGCGTCGATCACCGGAAAGTAGCGGTCCACGACAGCGTCCATGAGGGCGTACAGAACGTAACCGGGGCCCTCCTTCATGAGGTGCGGCTCGCGCTCGCATCGCTCTCGCACACTGTTGAAACCGGCCTTGCTGCGGCGTCTTACGGAAAGAACATAATCGACGCCTACGAAAACGTCGACTTCGCCCACAAGCAGCTCCGCTTCATCCAGCTCTACAGTATGGATAACGGCGAATAAGCAGTCGCCGTACTCCTCCATCTTCGGGCGTTGATTCCCGTGCAGCGCGTCTTCGACCGCGAGCTCGTGCAGCTTGAACTCCACACGCATTTCCTCGAGCTCTTCGGGCGTGGGGTCGCGGAGCGCAACCCAAACGAAGCGGTTCGGCTTGCCGAGGTTGAGATGAATCTCCTCCTTCGCGATGTCTGCGACTTTCCGACCATCTTCATAGACTGCGCATCTAACCAGCATATCGTCCTCTTTGCCGGAGATGATACCGCGGAAGTGCCGGCGCGCTGCTTGACACCGGCCTTTCCAATGGACGATAACCAGCGATGCGATGCTCTTCAAAAAACTCTTTTCCTCCGCGCGGCCGGTGACTGACACGACGCCGGCCACGCCCGTTGATTACCCGCTTGAAATCGAAGCGAAGCTCAGCGGCATTCACGGGCGCGCACCGATCAGACGGCATCTCGACATACTCAATGGAGATCTGTCGATCGGCGGCGAGCCTTTCACTGATTTGTATTTCCGGTGCATGGCCGACACCGGCACCGTGGTCACGCCGTTCAACGTCTTTCAGCGTTTCCAGACCCGCCACGATCTCGTGCAATATTTTCTGGCAACGCTTGCCGTGCCGGGTGCTCGCGTCGAGTGCGGGGCCTACCGCGGGGCAACGGCGCTCCTGCTGTGCCGCACGGCGCGAAGCCGCAAGGCTTCATTCGGCGGCGAAAATTTCTACCTGATCGACAGCTTCTCGGGAACGTCCGCGTCCACGGAGCACGACTTCATACCGGTGCGCGAGCAAGGTGGCGACACCAACATGAAGCCCTTCTTTCCTCCACGTACGACGGACGTAAAGGTCGAGGAGGTCCGTGCATGTTTTCGCGAATTTCCGCAGGCGCGCGTCATCGAGGGATGGATACCGGTAGTATTCGAGTCATTGCCTGAGACCTCGTGGGCCTTCGTGCATCTCGACCTGACGCTGTACGAGCCCACGCTCGCAGCGCTGCATTATTTCTACGAACGATTGAGCGCCGGCGGTGCGCTCATATGCGACGGCTCGCTTTTTTGCCCCGGTGCACAGCAGGCGATCGACACGTTCGCAAGCGCGCGGGACGTTGCGTACGTGACGCTCGGTCACCGCGAAACCGTTTTTATCAAGCCGTAATTTCGCGAGTCAAAGCCGACGCATGCTGCGTAAGATGGTCAAGCAGTTGCTGCGGCGAGCGCCCCGAGTACAAAGCGCCGACGCTCCGCACTGGCTTGAGCGTGCAGCGGCGCTCCACCGCGATGCACGCCATGTCGAGGCGGCGACGCTCTGTCGCGCGCAGCTCGAAAAGAATGCAGGGGACGTCGAAGCGCTGCAGATGCTCGCTGCCACTCTGCTGGCAGAAGGCGCGTCGGCCGAAGGCATCAGCTGCCTCGAGGCAGCCGTTCGACACGCACCCGAACGCGCCGCGCTCCGTGCGCAGCTTGGCAATGTTTATTCCGCGAGCGGTCAGCTCGACGACGCGCTCGAGGCTTACGCGACCGCAGTCTCGTTGTGCGCCGACGTGGCGGGCTGGTGGCTGAGCCTCGTCGCCCTGCTCAAAGCTCATAATCGTTACGACGAAGCGGAAGACCGCTGCCGGGAGGCGCTGACCGCGATTGGGCCGTCGGCTCCGCTGCGCCACGCGCTTGCAGGAATTCTTTTCGAGCAGGGCCGCGTCGAGGACGCCATCGGTGAGTTGCGGGCGTCGCTTGCTCTGAAAAAGGACGCGCCGGCAGTGCACAGCGACCTTTTACGCGCGCTGAACTATTCGGACCGGCTGCCCCCCGCAGCCGTGTTCGGTGAACACCAGGCATGGGACGAAGCCCATGCGCGCTGCCTTACAGGATCGCAACCGCACGTCAACGTGCGCGATCCCAGGCGCCGGTTGCGGGTGGGCTACGTCTCACCCTATTTTCGCAAACACGCGGTCACGTTTTTTCTGGAGTCGGTGCTCGAGCACCACGATCGAAGCGCCTTCGAGGTACTGCTTTACGCGGACGTTGCGCGGCCGGACGAGTACTCCGAGCGACTCAAGTCGTACGGAGCGCAGTGGCGCAGCACGATCGGCATGAACGACGACGCGCTCGCCGCTGCGGTGCGTGCCGATTGCGTCGACATCCTCGTCGATCTCAGCGGACACACGCCCGCTAACCGGCTGCTCGCTTTCGCGCGGCGCCCTTCGCCCGTGCAGGTGACCTGGAATGGCTATCCGAACACCACAGGCATGAGGGCAATGGACTACCGAGTGACCGATGGCCGCTGCGATCCACCCGGCGCGACTGAGCCGTTGCACACCGAGCACTTGATTCGCTTGCCACGCGTGTACATGTCGTGGCGTCCGCCGCTCGATGCACCTCAACCCGGGCCGCTGCCGGCCTTGAGCGCATCGGCGGTGACCTTCGGTTCGTTCAACTCCTGCTTCAAGATCACGCCCACCACCATCAACCTCTGGTCTCGAGTGCTTCACGCGCTGCCGGATTCGCGGCTCGTCTTGCTGGCCGTGACGGGCGAACGCGCAACATCACGCATCGTCGAGGGATTTGCAGCGTGCGGCATAGCGTCTAAGCGACTCGGTATTCAACCGCGGCTCACGCACGATGCTTTTCTCGCTGCGCATCGTGAGGTCGATATCGCGCTCGATGCTTTTCCATATCACGGCACGACGACGACGTGCTTCTCGCTATGGATGGGACTGCCGGTACTGGTGCGCCTGGGGCCGACGCACGTCTCACGCGTGGGTTTGTCGCTCCTTTCGAGCGTTGGGCTGGCAGCGCTCGCCGCATCGGATGACGATCGTTACGTCGAAACTGCGGTCGCTCTCGCTCAGGATCTTGACGCGCTCGCGGCCATGCGCGTAACTCTGCGCGAGCGCATGCTTGGCTCAGCGCTTACGGACGGACGGGCGTGCGCGCGTTCACTGGAGCAGGTGTACCGACAGATGTGGGCGACTTGGTGCGAGAGAGGGGCGACCCGCTAAAGCGGCGCGACACCGCTACTTTCTACGCCAGAGCGTTCCCTTCGGCGTGTCTTCAAGCTCGATGGCGGCCGCTGTAAGTTCTTGCCTGATCCGGTCAGCTTCAGCAAAGTTCTTCGCCTTACGCGCCGCTGCACGCGCCTCGATCAATACTTCGATCGCCTTCGCATCGAGCCCGCCTTCAGACGCGGAAGCCTGCAGAAAAGCCGACGAGTCACGCTGCAGGAGGCCCACCACGGCGCCGAGAGATTTCAGCAGCACAGCCTGACCGCGGTTCCGCGACTTGTTCAGCTCGTTCGCGAGCTCGAACAGCACAGCGACCGCTTCCGGCGTGTTGAAGTCGTCATTCATCGCCTCGCGCACGCGTGCTGCATGCGGATCGTTCCAGTCGACCGCCCCCGCCGCAACGTCGAACCCTTTGAGCGCCGTATACAGCCGCGTCAACGCGTGCTTCGCGTCATCGAGATGCTGATCGGAATAATTGAGCGGGCTGCGATAGTGCGCACGCGCGATGAAGAAACGAACGACTTCGGCGTCGTACTTCGCCAGAATTTCGCGCACGGTAAAAAAGTTGCCGAGCGACTTCGACATCTTCTCGTCGTCGATGCGCACGAAGCCGTTGTGCATCCAGTAGTTTACGAACTTCGCGCCGGACGCGCCTTCGGACTGCGCGATCTCGTTCTCATGATGCGGAAACTGCAAGTCCTGGCCGCCGCCGTGGATGTCGAAGTGCGTGCCGAGCAGAGCGGTCGACATGACTGAGCACTCTATATGCCACCCCGGACGACCTTTACCCCAGCGTGAGTCCCACGACGGCTCACCTTCCTTGGCCTTCTTCCAGAGGACGAAGTCGAGGGGGTCGTGCTTCGCTGCGGCCACTTCCACGCGCTCACCAGCGCGAAGCTCGTCGAGCGTGCGGCCGGAAAGCTTTCCATACCCCGGAAATTTTCGGACCGCGTAGTTCACGTCACCGTTGTCCGCGTGGTAGGCGAGCTCGCGGCCTTCGAGAACGCTGATCATGTCGAGCATTCCCGGCACGTACTGCGTTGCGCGGGGCTCGAGATCGGGCTTTTGAATGCCGAGCGCCGCGCTGTCCTCGTCCATCGCTTGGATGAATCGCGCAGTCAGAGCTTCGATCGGCTCGCCATTTTCCTGCGCGCGCTTGATGATCTTGTCATCGATGTCCGTGATGTTGCGCACGTAGGTGACATCGTAATCAGAAGCTCTCAGCCATCGCTGCACGATGTCGAACACCACCATCATTCGGGCGTGCCCGAGATGGCAGTAGTCATACACCGTCATTCCGCACACGTACATCCGGACCTTGCCCGGCGTGATGGGAAAGAATTCCTGCTTCTCGCGTGCAAGCGTGTTATAAATCTTCAGCATGCGGGGCAACAGGCCGTAGACGTTAGAGCCTGTTATAGACTTTAACGTGTGCGACGAACGTGGAGGAAGGGCTCAGTGCCAGGAGACGCTCGCGCCGCAGTGCCGGACACTGTAAGCGAGTGGTGACAACGCAATGGGCCGTTCCTGCGCGTTCCCGGCGGGTTGAGCCAAAAGGGCCCGTCTGCGTCGTTGCTTCTCGTTGCATAGAGGGGCTATGCGGCCTCGTCGCGCCAACGCCTCCAGACCCTTTTGGCTCAACGTCGCCCACGCTAAAGTCCATAACAGGCTCTATGGGCGGGAGCTACCAGGAAGAGCGGAAAACGCGAGGCGGACGCTTCGAAGGACAGTGCGCTGTTTGATTTGCTGGGTGTTCTTGGTAGAATTTCGAGGATTTCGCAATTAAGCCGCTAAATATTCGGCAAAGTATAACATGACGCTTCCACGCATCGCCCTCCTGCTCCTCGCCTTTACCCTCGCGCCCTTCAGTGGCGCATGGGCCCAGGGCGACCCACTGCAGGACGCCAATCAGCTTTTCAGGCAGGGCCAGTTCGATCGCGCGATGGACCGCGTGAATGGATACCTCGCTCAGCGTCCGAAGGATGCGCGCGGCCGCTTTTTGAAAGGTCTCATACTCACCGAGCAGAACAAACCTGGTGAGGCGATCAAGGTCTTCACCGACCTCTCTCAGGATTTCCCGGAGCTGCCGGAGCCTTACAACAATCTCGCTGTGCTCTATGCGTCGCAAGGCGCGTACGACAAAGCGAGGAACTCGCTCGAGATGGCGATTCGCACCCATCCCAGCTACGCCACGGCTCATGAAAACCTTGGTGACATTTACGCGAAGATGGCAAGCCAGGCATACGACAAGGCGCTGGCGCTCGATCGCAGCAATCAGGCCGCTGCCGGCAAGCTCAACCTGATCAAGGATCTTTTCTCACAGACCAGCACGGCCAGCCGTGCGCAACCGGCGACGAAGGTTGCAGTGGCGAAAGTCGAACCCACGCCGGCACCCGTTGCTCAACCGGTGCCGCCGCCAGCGAAAGCTGCCCCGACGCCGCCGCCTGTGCCGGCCGCGAAGACGGCACCTGCCGAAACGCCTGCAGCCGCAGCGGCTGCGAAGGCGCCGCCTGCGCCTGCTCCCGCGCCCGCTGCAGCGCCGACCGCTGCATCAGCTCCAGCGGCGACGCCGGCCGGCGGCCCGCCTAAAGGTAACAACGAAGAGGTACTGAAGTCGGTGAATGGCTGGGCGCGGGCGTGGGCCTCGAACGACGTGGCAGGCTATCTTTCCTATTACGCCCCGGACTTCCAGACGCCCAAAGGGGTATCGCGCGGCGCGTGGGAATCTGAACGCAAAGCGCGTCTCGCCAAACCGCGCAAGATCGAGGTACAAGTCGATTCGCCTAAAGTGCGCTTCGATGAGAAAAACAGAGCTGTCGTGAGCTTCCGCCAACAATACAAGTCCGGAGCCCTCGACGTCACCAGCATGAAGACGCTGGTCATGATCCGGAACGGCGACAAGTGGCTGATCCAGCAGGAACGGGTGGGCAGCTGACCGCCGGAGCCCGGGTAATTTTCCGCTTCGCCGCGCCCCTGCTTGCTGCGGCGCTTTGGGTCCCCGTCGCTGCAGCAGGCCAGCCCGTCCAGAAGGTGTCGCGGGCGCAGACAGCGCCTATCGACGCCGTCGAACCCGAAGTCATACTCATCAAGACGCTGCTCGCTATCAAGGCGAACCAGCTCGACGTCGCCCTCGCCGAAGTCGAGAAGGTGCTGCAGTCATATCCCAATTTCCGCCTTGCCCACCTCATCAGGGGTGATCTGCTGCTCTCTCGCGCCCACCCGTTAAAGGCCATGGGCGGCATGACCGGTGCGGCCGAGCGCGTGGCAGACCTGCGCGAAGAGGCACGCGCGCGTCTCGCGCGCTATCAGCATGAGCGGCCTGCCGACAGCGTGCCGCGGTATCTCGTCCAATTACTGCCCGAACAGAAGCACGCAATCGTCGTCGACACATCCCGCTCGACGCTGTACGTATTCGAGAATCACAACGGCACTGCCCGTTATCTGGCGGACTACTACGTCAGCAGCGGCAAGAACGGCATTGACAAGCTGCGCGAAGGCGACAAGAAGACGCCGCTCGGGGTTTACCACGTGACGAGCAGCATGCCGCGCGAGAAGCTTGCAGACCTCTACGGCACCGGCGCGTTTCCGATCAATTACCCGAATGAATGGGATCGGCGCGAAGGACGCAAAGGCTCAGGCATCTGGTTGCACGGCACGCCGTCCGACACATTCAGCCGCCCGCCACAGGCGAGCGACGGCTGCGTCGTGCTGACCAACCGCGACCTCGATGCGATCCGCCAGCGAGTGCAGATTGGAGTGACACCGGTCATCATCTCCAGCGGCATCGAGTGGGTTCAGCCGCAGGCAATCGCAGGCGTGCGCGAAGAGCTGGGCGGGGCTCTCGAGAGCTGGCGCCGTGACTGGGAAAGTCTCGACACCGAGCGCTATCTCAAGCACTACGCCGGCAGCTTCACCTCGGGCACTCAGGACTTCAAAGCCTTCGCTCAACAGAAGCGGCAGGTCAACACCGGGAAGCAGTGGGTCAAGGTAAAGCTGGATCACGTAAGCATGTTCCTGTACCCCGGCAAGCAGAGGCTCGCGGTCGTAACATTCGATCAGGACTACAACAGCAGCAACCTCGCGAACAAGATGCGTAAGCGTCAATACTGGCTCAAGGAAGGCTCGGGCTGGCGCATCATCCACGAGGGCACTGCCTGATCGCAGTGGTGCGACCGCTTCTCGCTCCGCGCCATGCTGATCTCCGCAGGTCCAAGCTGTGCGAGGAAAGCGTTACCAAAGGCTCTCTCACGCGTTAGTCATTCGTCCCTCTCACTTATCCCTCTCACTCATCGGAGGCCGGCGAGGAGCCGGCTTTATCTCATCAGCATGTTGAAAACAATCGTTGCCACGTTCGCTCTATTCCTTTCCTTTGCCGCAGCGGCTGCCGGCCCGCAGGTCGAAATCCGCACGAGCATGGGCTCGATCGTCCTCGAGCTCGACCGGGAGAAGGCGCCCCAGACCGTTGATAACTTTCTGCAGTACGTGAAAGACGGTCATTACAACGGCACGATCTTCCACCGTGTCATACCCGGGTTCATGGTCCAGGGGGGCGGGTTCTCGCCGGAAATGCGGGAGAAAGCGACGCGCGGCTTGATCAAGAACGAGGCCGGTAACGGCCTGCGCAATACGACCGGAACCGTCGCGATGGCGCGCACACCGGATCCGCACTCCGCGAGCGCGCAGTTTTTCATCAACCTCTCAGACAATGCATTCCTCGACTTCCGCGCGCCGACGCAGGAGGGGCATGGTTACGCCGTGTTTGGGAAGGTTGTCAAAGGCATGGACGTCGTCGGCCGCATCGCCAAAGTACAGACGGGTGTAAAGGCGCCGCACAGCGACGTGCCGCTGAAACCGGTAATCATCGAGCGCGCACAGGTGGTCGACACCGCAGCGGCGAAATAAGGAGTCCTCATGTCCAAGGTCAACCTCACCACAAACTTCGGCGTCATCGGGCTGGAGCTCGATCAGGCGCACGCTCCCGACAGCGTGGCCAACTTTCTTGAATATGTGAAGAGCGGCTTCTTCAATAACACCGTATTCCATCGCGTGATCGATGGATTCATGATCCAGGGCGGGGGCTTCGAGCCCGGCATGAAGCAGAAACCGACGAATGCGCCGGTAAAGAACGAAGCCGATAACGGGCTCAAGAATGACGCCTACACGGTAGCGATGGCGCGCACGTCGGACCCGAACTCCGCGACCGCGCAGTTCTTCATCAACATCGCCGACAATACTTTTCTCAATCACACCGCACCCACCCCGCAGGGCTGGGGCTATGCCGTGTTTGGCAAAGTGGTCGAGGGCAAGGACGTGGTCGATCGCATTCGCAAGGTTAAAACCGGCACACGCAGCATGCATCAGGATGTGCCGCTCGACGAAGTCATCATCGAGAAGGCCGAGGAAGTCTGATC
>JBKJPI010000455.1:0-2991 GCA_046595235.1 Burkholderiales bacterium
CAGTAGTTGGTTGTGGTGTGAGGAAGGGAGGTTTCGGAGGGAAACCTGGGTTTCCCTCTGTTCGTATACCGAGGCGCAGCTGCGCGCAACGCGAAGCGTAGCGCGTCTGGCTTCACCGCCGCGGCAGGGGAGCCCGGGTTTCCTTTCGAATCGTCATCGGCAAGCCCCAGCGTAGCGAGGGGAAACTGGGTTCGCGTCCGGCCTTGAAGTCGCGCCGGCGCGTTTACGCAACCTTTTTGGGCGGCATGGAAAAAGCGCCTGCGTTCTTCAGCGCGGATACCTGTTCTTCGGAATAGCCGAGCACCTCGCGCAACACTTCAAAGGTATGCTCGCCCAACGTCGGTGAGCGCTCGATCTTCGCAGGCGAAGCTGAAAGTTTGATCGGCATGCCGACATTCCACCACTTGCCGCGCTGCGGGTGATCGAGCTCGACCCACATCTCGCGGCCCCTGATGTGCTCGTCGTTCGCAAGATCTTCGGTCGACATGATCGGCCCGCAAGGCACGTCGAGCGGGTTGAGAATTTCCATGAGCTCACGCTTCGTGAACTGCTCCGCGAACTTGTTGATGAGCGTCCACATGAGCTGCTGGTTCTTGCGGCGGTCGCCGATTTTTGCAAGACGTGGATCGTTGACGAGATCGGGAACACCCACGTCGGCGCCTATCCTCTGAGCGAGCTTCGTCCATACGGCTTCCTGCACGACGATGTAGAGCCAGTCGTTAGCACCGTGAGGTTTGCAGTGAATCGCATTACCCAGCTGTCCGCCGCCGGAATCGTTGCCTGCGCGCGGCACTTCACCCATACCTTCATACGTCGGCACCGAGTATTCGGAGAGCTCGCCATGCTGCAGCCGCTGATGATCTCGAAACTTCACGCGGCACAGATTCATGACGCCGTCCATCATCGCAACTTCGACATACTGCCCCTGTCCAGTACGATTGGCCTGATGCAGCGCACCGAGGAGGCCGATCGCCAGATGGAGCCCGGTGCCTGAGTCCCCGATCTGCGCGCCGGTCACGAAAGGCGGACCATCGGGCACGCCCGTCGTGCTCATCGCGCCACCCATAGCCTGCGCCACGTTCTCGTATGCCTTGAATTCCGCGTAGGGCCCGCTGGAGCCGAAGCCCTTGATCGATCCCACCACGATCTTCGGGTTGATTTCGTGGATCTTCTCCCACGTAAAGCCGAGTCGCTCGAGCACGCCGGGACCGAAGTTCTCCATCATGATGTCGCATTTCGCGAGAAGATCGACGAACACCTGTTTCCCTTCAGCCGTCTTCATGTTCACGGTGATCGAGCGCTTGTTACAGTTGAGCATCGTGAAATACAGGCTGTCGGCGTTCGGCACGTCGCGCAACTGTCCTCGCGTGGCATCGCCCTGCGGTGGCTCGAACTTGATCACGTCCGCGCCCATCCACGCGAGGAGCTGCGAGCACGTCGGCCCCGCCTGCACGTGCGTCATGTCGAGAATGCGTACGCCTTTCAGTGCTTCCATTTTCGTCCCCCATGTCTCGTCACTCAGGCGTGACACAGACTTTCGTTGTGCTATCCACACCAAAGGCGCCGAGCCGCCTCAAGCCTCTGGTGCAAACTGAACCAGCCGAAAGCAGGTTTTACGTTCGGCCGAACTTCTATTTCTTTTTCGTGCTCGGATTGAGGCTCGTGATGCGGCCGCTTTCGGTGCCCGCCGTCTCATCGATAACCGCATTGATGAGCGTCGGCTTCCGGGAGCGGGTCGCTTCTTCCATGGCTTTGCGCAGCTCGGCAGGCGTCGTTGCGTGCACGCCGACACCGCCGAACGCCTCCATGATTTTGTCGTAACGCGCGTTCTTCACGAATACGGTGGGCGCGACGTCCGGGCCCCCGGTGGGGTTCACGTCGGTTCCGCGGTACACGCCGTTGTTGTTGAGAACCACGATACACACGGGGAGGTTGTAGCGGCAGATCGTCTCGACTTCCATGCCCGAGAAGCCGAAGGCGCTGTCACCCTCGATCGCGATGACCTGTTCGCCGGTGACAACGGCGGCGGCAACGCAGAAACCCATGCCGATCCCCATCACGCCCCAGGTTCCGACATCCAGCCGCTTGCGCGGCTTGTACATGTCTACGATGCTGCGGGTGAAGTCGAGCGCGTTCGCGCCCTCGTTCACGAGCATCGCTTCCGGGTTCGCCTTGATGATGTCACGTACAACGTTTAGCGCGCTGTGAAAATTCATCGGCGTCGGATTCTTCGCCAGCGTCTCGCCCATTTTCGCCACGTTCTTGTTCCGGCGCTCCGCGATGGCAGTCAACCACTCGGACGGCGGCTTCGCCCAGTTCGAACCCTCATTTGCGTTGATCGCCGCGAGCAACGCGGATACGCACGAGCCGATATCGCCCACGAGCGGCGCATCGATACTTACGTTGCTGTCCATCTCCTGCGGGGAGATGTCGATCTGCACGAACTTCTGACCGCCCCACGCCTTGTGGTCCTTGCCGCCCCACGTCTTACCCTTGCCGTGCGAGAGGAGCCAGTTGAGCCGGGCGCCGATCAACATCACCACGTCGGCTTGCGGGAGCACATAAGACCGCGCCGCTGCCGCCGATTGCTCGTGCGTATCAGGCAAAAGCCCTTTGGCCATGGACATCGGCAGGTACGGAATCCCGGTCTTTTCGACAAGGGCGCGAATCTCTGCGTCGCATTGCGCGTAGGCAGCACCCTTGCCGAGCAGGATGAGCGGGCGCTTGGCGCCTTTGAGAAGATCGACCGCGCGCTGCACCGCGTCCGGTGCGGGAATCTGGCGCGGCGCCGGATCGACGACCTTGATGAGCGACCTTTTTCCGGCTTCGGCCTCGACGCTTTGCGCGAAGAGCTTCGCCGGTAGATCAAGGTAGACCCCGCCCGGCCGGCCTGAAACCGCGGCGCGGATGGCACGCGCAACGCCGACACCGATGTCCTCCGCGTGCAGCACTCGGAACGCAGCCTTGCACAGGGGCTTAGCGATAGCGAGC
>JBKJPI010000010.1:0-3669 GCA_046595235.1 Burkholderiales bacterium
TTGCGCCCGCAATGTTGGCGCTGCATCGGAGGCTTTCGAAGACTTGTGTGGACGTTGATCTGAGCGAATTCACCGCACGTGTACACGAGCTCATCCCACGGCTGCGCAGATATGCCCGTGCGCTGACGGGCGATGCCGCCGCCGCCGACGATCTCGTCCAGGACACGCTGGAGCGCGCCTGGACGAAACTTCACCTTTGGCGCAGCGGGAGCGACCTGCGCGCGTGGCTCTTCACGATCATGCACAACGTTCATGTGAATCAGATCAGGTCCCGCGGTGCGCCGACGTTGCCCCTCGACGACGACCTTCCGGATGCGCCCGTTCGTCCTACCCAGTCCGATTTTCTCGAGGTGCGTGACATCGATGCCGCGCTTCGGCGTCTGCCTCTGGAGCAGCGCGAGGTGCTGCTGCTCGTGGCGTTGGAGCGCCTCTCGTATCAGGATTCTGCGGAGATGCTGGGAATTCCCATCGGCACGGTGATGTCACGCCTTGCACGCGCGCGGGAGCGCCTTCGCGTAATGCTTGAGGGTGAAGCTCACGCAAATCTCAAGGTCGTGAAATGACGAGAGCGCAGATTAGCGAATCGGATCTGCACGCATGGCTCGACAGCGAGCTGCCGGAGGAACGGCGCGCCGAAGTCGATAACTTTATCGCGGCTCACCCTGACGTCGCGGGACGGCTCGACGCGTATCGGCGGATCGATCACGCATTGCGGGAGCAGTTCGAGCCGCTATTGCGCGAACCGGTGCCCGTCCAATTGGTGAAGCCGCAGGCACATAAGCGTCGCAGCGCGTTACGCTATGCCGCCGCTGTAGCGTGGCTCGCGCTCGGAGGGTTTGCGGGATGGCATCTGCACGGGATGCAGACCGCGGACTCCCGGACGGATACGCCGGCGTGGGCGCGGCGAGCCGCAGTGGCCCACGTCGTTTACAGCCCGGAGGTGCGGCACCCGGTTGAGGTCGCTGCGGATCAGGAGGCCCATCTCGTTGCCTGGCTGTCCAAGCGCCTGGGGACGGCGCTCAAGGTCCCGCGGCTCGATGCCGAGGGATTCACCCTGGTCGGAGGCCGACTTTTGCCGGGAGATCAAGGACCTGTAGCCCAATTCATGTACCAGGACGGTCGTGGCCAGCGCCTGACCCTCTATGTACGTACAGACCGGGAGCAGAGCCGGGAAACCGCCTTCCGCTTTGCACAGGAAGGGAACTTGCGGCAGTTCTACTGGATCGACCGCGGCCTGGGCTATGCCCTTTCAGGCGAGATCGGGAAGGAAGACCTGCTCCGCGTTGCGAACGCGGTATACCAGCATCTCAATCCCTGATTCGGGATCGGCGGCAGCGATGCGGTGCGATCGTCTCGATCGACGAAACGATGAACTGAAGGAGGAGCTGCAGAAGGGAAACTGAAACGGAAGCTGAAACGAGGCGGGGGCTGGTAAACCAGCCCCCGCTTACTTCTACTACTTCTTCTTCGCTGCTTTTTTCTTCGCTACTTTTTTCTTTGCTTTTTTCTTCGCTGCCATTTTAGTCTCCTTAAAGTTAACCTAGGCATGCTTCTGTGCGACGGTTACTAATGCTTCGCACTCCCATCGCACGATCCTTCGAACGTTGTGTTCGTCGTCTCTTCCATCGTTCTCCCGAAAAAATTTTCGGAAAAACCGCGCGTGGTGCGCCAATTCTATGCTACAGCTCAAAAAAAAAGCAACACCTTTGTCAAGCGCGTTTGACGTTGGAATAATTCGCTGTGTGTTTGCCGCAACACTTCGACATGCTCAACGCATAGCGAACTGATGGAACGACACGCTGCATGAACGTTGAAACAGGAATGAAGATAATGCGTCGCGCGTGAAGTCGAACACGTGTCGCGCGCTCTTGCTACGAGGGTAATCGGCGCTCGGAAGCGAAGAGCGCTGTGACTTCTTCACGGCTTCTGATGAGATGTAATTCATCCCCGGCCACCATGATTTCCGCTGCACGCGCACGCGAGTTGTAGTTGGAGGCCATGCTCATCCCGTAAGCGCCTGAAGACATCACCGCGAGGAGATCCCCTTCGTGGAGCGGAAGGTTTCGGTCGCGAGCGAGAAAATCCCCCGTCTCACAGACCGGACCCACGATGTCATACACGGTGCGCTCGCCATCAGGCCTGACCGGCAGCACGTCGTGCCATGCCTCGTACAGTGCAGGCCTCAAGAGGTCGTTCATCGCGGCGTCGACAACCGCGAAATTGCGCTCTTCGCCCTGCTTCAGGTACTCGACTCGCGTGAGGAGGATGCCTGCGTTGCCTGTCAGGAGCCGTCCGGGCTCGAAAAGAAGCTTGTGAGCGCGATCGGGAAACGCCGAAAGCACCGCCTGGGCGTACGCGCGGAGCTCGGGCGGGCTTTCTTCGCCGTAGCGGATGCCGAGCCCTCCGCCCACGTCGACGTGGGCGAGCTCGATCCCGTCCTTTGCGAGGACTTGTACGAGCTCCGCAATTTTTCCGAACGCCGCTGCGAGCGGGGCGATATCGGTCAGCTGTGAACCGATATGGCAGTCGATGCCGATAACCGCAATGCTCGGCATTCCCGCGGCCCGGGCATACAGCGATCGCGCTTCTGCGTGTGCAATACCGAATTTGTTCTGCTTGAGACCCGTCGAGATGTAGGGGTGGCTGCCGGCGTCGACGTCAGGGTTGACCCGGAGACTGACCGGCGCGCGAAGCCCGAGCTCGCCTGCAATGCGGCCGATGCGCTCGAGCTCGCTGCCGGACTCGACGTTGAAGCACAGAATGTGCGATTTCAGCGCCACCCGAATCTCTTCTTCCGACTTGCCGACACCCGAAAAAACGACCTTTGCCGGGTCGCCACCCGCGGCGAGCACACGCTGCAACTCGCCGCCCGAAACGATATCGAAGCCGCTGCCCCGGCGGGCAAAGACATCGAGCACCGCCAGCGTGGAGTTCGCCTTTACCGCATAGCAGACGAGATGGTCACGCTCAGCGAACGCGGACGTAAAGCTCGAGTAAGCGTGGTCGAGCGCAGCCCGCGAATAGACGTAGCACGGTGTGCCGAACTGAGACGCGATGCGCGAAAGCGGTACGTTTTCCACGTGCAGCTCGCCGCTGCGGTAGACATACGGGTTCACTTCGGCGACGGTGCGGATTCGGCCGGCAGCGGTCGGTCCGGGGCCGGATCCGGTGTAATCACAGCCCGCGGTTTCCCCGCCCGCGGCTTGCTGTCCGGCAAAAAGAGCGCGCCCTTGTAGCCGCACGCGCCGAGCGCAGTGACCGTAAGAAGCAGCAGCAGGACATGCGCTTTCATACCAGAAGGTACCGGTGAGCTTCGTGCCGCAGCTCCTTTCGACACGCAGGGTATCCGGGAACGAGCGCGCCCACGAGGCTCCAGAAGCGCGCTGAGTGGTTCATTTCCAGAAGATGTGCGACTTCATGCGCTACGACGTAGTCGAGGAGGTGTGCCGGCATCTGGATAAGCCGCCAGTTCAGGTGGATGCGCCCGCTGGTGTGGCAGCTTCCCCACCGCGTGCGTGCGCTCGAGAGCAGGACCTGCGGCGCCTGGAAGTCCCGCACGCGCCGCAGGTCCTGCTCTCGAGCGCGCGCACGCGGTGGGGAAGCTGCCACACCAGCGGGCGCATCCACCTGAACTGGCGGCTTATCCAGATGCCGGCACACCTCCTCGAC
>JBKJPI010000118.1:0-2967 GCA_046595235.1 Burkholderiales bacterium
ATCTCGGTTCTCATCGTCGCCTCGATCTCGGCCATGGAAATCGCGCCGTTCTCATGACTCGAGGCCGCGATCTTCGCCGCCTCCACGCGCCCGAGCATGAGGTGGCCGAGGCGCTTCGTGAGCACTTTCATCAGCCGCCGATGCACCAAGACGTCGCCATAGAAGGAGGACATCCCCTTCACTTCGTGGACCATCTTCGCCGACTGAAGCTGATTGATCCGGTGCCACGTCGAAAGCTCGAAATAAACCCAGCCCGGGATTTCACGTCCGTCGCGCCCCTGCCCCTTGTAGCCCAGCAGCGGCATCACCGAAGCCATGCTGAGAAGCTGATCGAAGTCGGTGCCGCCGATGTGCACTCCGAGGTTGGCAAGGATGTCGCTCTTTCTCGATGACTTCCCTGCACTTCCGGGCCCCAGTCGCACGACGGAAAAGTCAGCCGTGCCCCCGCCGATGTCGATGACCAGCGTGATCTCTTCGCGCGTCAACGTCGTCTCGTAGTCGAGCGCCGCGGCAATCGGTTCGAGCTCGAACTCGACATCCGTGAAGCCGATGACGCGCGCACATTCTTCGAGTGTCTTCTGCGCGGCGGCGTCCTGCTTCGGATCATCGTCCACGAAGAACACCGGGCGGCCGAGAACGACGTGCCTCAGTTCCGCATTGAGATCGGTCTCAGCGACCGTCTTCAGATGCCTCAGGAACGCAGCGATGACATCCTTGTAACTGACCGGGTGGCCTTCGACATACGTCGTTTCCTCGATCAGCGGGCTGCCAAGGATGCTTTTGAGCGCGCGCATGAGACGACCTTCGGTGCCTTCCACATAATTGCGGATCGCATCGCGGCCGAAGCTCACGCGGTTTTTCTCCACGTCGAAGAAAATCGCGCTGGGGATCGTCGGCTCACCATGCTCGAGAGCGACGAGGGCGAAGTCACCGTCAGTGCCGGCAGCAACCGCTGAATTCGACGTGCCGAAGTCGATACCGCAACTGACTGTCACTTACTTGAGCGTCCTGAAACGTGAATGAAGAAGATGGTTCCGGCGCGACTCACGCTGGCTGTCACACTATAAACCACCGACATGACGAACCCCGGCGCCTCTAGGAAGCGGCCGCCAGCGGTCTAACGCGGGGACGCGCAGGAGGGTAGAAGCGGCGACCTCCTGACGCAGGGTCAGCGAAGCGTAATCCATGCCGGTGCATGGTCACTCGCGCCGTCCCGGCCCCGCACATCCTTATCGACCCCCGCGCCGGCGAGGCGTGACATCACACTGGGGCTCAGCAGCAGGTGATCGATGCGAAGACCGGCATCCCTCGGCCAGTAATTGCGGAGATAGCCCCAGAAGGTGTAGATCGCTGCGTCGCCGTGCAGCGTGCGCAGGGCATCGCTCCATCCCTGCGCGAGCAGACGCTGGAACGCTTCGCGCGGCTCGGGCTGCAGAAGCGCGTTCTTTTTCCATGATCGCGTGGAGTAGATGTCGGCATCGGTCGGTATCACGTTGTAGTCGCCCGCGAGGACGACCGGAAGTCCCGATGCGTGAAGCTCGGCAGCGTGGGCGACCAGGCGCTCGAGCCAAGCGAGCTTGTAAGCGAACTTCGGCCCTGGTTGCGGATTGCCGTTCGGCGCGTAGATGCACCCGATGAGGATCCCGTTCACTGCCGCTTCGATATAGCGCCTGTGCACGTCCGACGGGTCTCCGGGGAGTTCACGACGGCTTTCAATCGGGTCCGTTCCTCGTGCGAGGATCGCAACCCCATTCCACGATCTTTCGCCCACATGAATCGCGCCGTAGCCGGCGTTTCGGATTGCATCGACCGGAAAGGTGCGATCGGTGGTCTTGGTCTCCTGAAGACAGACGACGTCCGGCTGTGACGCGTCCAGCCACTCGAGAAGATTCGAAAGGCGCTTGTTGATGTTGTTGATATTGAACGTGGCGATCTTCATGGCCACGTTCTCAGCAAAATCCGATCCGCGCGTTTATGGAAGGCCGCCGATGATCATCTCGCTGGCGCGTTCGGCGATCATCAGTGTCGGCGAGTTCGTGTTGCCGGAAGTGATCGTGGGCATCACCGACGCGTCAACCACCCGCAGGCGCTCGATGCCGCGCACTCGCAGCTGTGGATCGACGACCGCGAAGTCGTCGTGCTCACGCCCCATCCTGCACGTGCCGATCGGATGAAAGATCGTAGTGCCGATATTCCCCGCGGCATCGATCAGCTCTTCTTCCGACTGGAAGTGCGCACCGGGCGTGTACTCCTCGGGCTCGTATTTCTTCAGGGCGCTGGTGCCGAGCACGATTCGCCGCGTGAGCCGAATCGCGTTCGCGGCCGTGTGGCGGTCCTCATCAGTCGACAGATAGTTCAGCGCGATCGACGGATACGCCTTCGGGTCGGACGAGGTTATACGCACATGCCCGCGAGAGCTCGGGCGCAGGTTGCAGACGCTCGCGGTGAAAGCGTTGAACTTGTGAGGCGGCTCGCCGAACCTGTCGAGCGAAATCGGCTGCACGTGATATTCGAGATTCGGCGTTGCGTGCGAGGCGTCAGATCGCGTAAACGCACCGAGTTGCGATGGCGGCATCGTCATCGCACCCGATCGCGACCATGCGTAACGGCAGCCCATCATGAGCTTGTGCCACTTCGATCCCAGCAGCGTGTTCAGCGTGAGTGCGTGCCTGATTTTGAACGCCATACGAAGCTGGAGATGGTCCTGGAGATTCTCCCCGACGCCGCTCAGGTCATGAACGACGGGGATACCGTGCTCGTGCAGGAGCTCACCTGGACCAATGCCGGAGAGCTGGAGGATCTGCGGGCTGCCGATTGCGCCCGCGGAAAGGATCGTTTCGTGCCGCGCTTCGGCAAAGTGAAGCTCGGCGTCCGTTCCGCGACGAAACTCAACACCCAGCACCCGGCGATCCATTACGCGCAACCTGGTGACGTGAGCGCCGGTGATCACTGTCAGATTCGGCCGCG
>JBKJPI010000160.1:0-9034 GCA_046595235.1 Burkholderiales bacterium
CCCAGTTGCGGGTGATGAGCTTCACCGCAGCTTCGTCGTTGAGACTGAGGATGTTCTGCTGATACAGTGAAATGACAGCGCCGGGTTGGATGCCTCCGAGCAGGTCGTACCAGCGAACGATGCGGCTGCCGGCCGGCAGCGCCGACAGATCGAATGCGACCAGGATTTGGGCTCTGTTTTTTTCGAGTTGCAGGTCGGTGCTTCCGCCGTAGCTTTGGGTGGGCTGAGTTTCGACGACGTAGGCATCTTTGCTCGTAGCCGGCGCGGGCTGCGTCACCCAGGTTCTGACGCCCGACTGATAGACGTAGGCGTTGGTTTTCGTCAGCGTGACCGACGCGCCGTTGTAGGTGCCCGTAGAAGTCAGCGTCAGGGGAGAACCGCTGCTGTTGTTGGCATAAGCCGAGTACGCGGCCCCGCCGAAATCGCTGTCCGTCACCGGCGAGCTCGAGATCGGACGGGTGCCCGCGCAGCCGAGGCCCTGGATGTTGTAATTGACGGCCTGCAATCCTGCTTCGGCTGCGTAACGGGCGCGCGCCATGTCGGAGCGCGCGATCACCAGATTCGATGTGACGCTGTTGTCACGATTCAGCATGAAGGCGATCGCGCCGATCAGTGTCATCGCGAGGACGACGGGGAGCAGCGTGAAACCGCGGGTGGCGCGCGTTCGCGGGCGCCTCACAGGATTCCCCCGCCGAGCCGTACGGTCGTGGTGAGCGTCAGCGGCGCCGCGGCCCCGCTGTGTGTGAGCGTCAGGCTGAGTACACCGGCCGCCTTGTCGACCGCGCCCGCGCCGGGCGGCAATTGCGCCGAAAATGCGGTCACGTTGTAGGCGATCACCACGGCGCCGCTGCAGGTGGTGTCGGCGGTCGTCGTTTCGATCAGCTGGTTGCCGGGGTTGCGGCAGAACTTGGCGGGCGCGAACCAGTTGCCGGTCGAGTCGGCGGCAGGCGCCGTCAGCAACTGCGGTGCGACGCTGCGCGCGGCGTCGACGATGCGGTCGAGCGCGAAGTGTCCGTTGTAGAGGAGGTCATTCGCCCGCGTGCCCGCGGCCTGTGAACGCAGGCCGAGCGAGACGACCGAATCGAGCGCCGCCAGGACGATGGCGCCGATCGCGACGGCGATCACGAGCTCGATCAAGGTCAGGCCCGCCTGACTGCGGAGTGTCGAGGCCATATCACCACCACCGACCGGTGAGCGTCGAAAGCGCGCTCGCGCTGCCATCCGCGGAGTAATAGGCACTGACGAACACGAGGCCCGTGTCATTTCCGCTCAGCGCCTTCGTCGCTACGTCGTAGCGGTACAGCACCACGATGCGCCTGTCGGTCGCGCCGGCCGCGTCTGAGAACGTGGCGTTTACCCCCGCGGTGTTAGCGCCGGCGAGATACGTTGCCGCATACAGCTCCGGAAAAGGGGCCGACAGCACTTCCTCGATCTTGGCGTGCAACAGGGGAGCGCGCGCTGCTATTGCCGGAGTGACCGCGTTGCGGATGCCGCTCTCCATCGCCTGCAGCGCAGGCACCAGCAGCACCGCGAGCAAGGTCACAGAGACCAGCACCTCCACGTAGCCGAAGCCCTTCTGTAACGCGGCATGCCGCGCAGGAGGATGAGAGGTCGTCATGGAATGGCGACGAAGCCGGTGGACTCGTGGATGGCGACTGTCACGCTGCTTCCCGCGAGGGCGAGCACGACACCGCTGCCTGACTGCAATGCGCCCATGTTGGTTGCCGGCCCGTCGAACACCTGTAGCTGCATCGCAGGGCTGATCAACAGTTGCGTGTACGCAGTGCCGCCCTGCATGAACCGGGCGGTCATGCTGACCGGCCCCGAAAACGCCGAGCGCGCCGTGTCGACATCGAGCGCGCGCTTGGTGGCCGGATCGTTGACGGCGCCGAGGTCGGTGCCGGTTGCATTGGACCTCACAAGCTTCAGCCGTCCCGCGCTCGATTTCGCGTCGACGAGGACGTGACCGCCGGAACGCCGGGCCTCGTTAAGGGCAAACCGCAACACGTTTCCGACTTCCTCCGCAGCGACTTCCAGCTTTTTCGAGTCCTGAAAAGACAGGAGTGGAAAGGCCACGGCGGCGATGATTGCGATAATCGCGACGACGAGAAGCAACTCATACAGCGTGTAGCCATTCTGCCGCTGACTGCGTGAAGACACGCACCCGGCGGCAGTGCGCCCTCGCGGAGCGCTCAATGGGTGCCGTACGTGTTGCCTCTGCTGTCGACGGTGGAGCTATCCATGATGATCTGGCCCGATATCGTGTCGTACGCCCAGCCGCCGTTCCCGACCGCGCCCGGGACAAGGGGAGTACCGACTCCGACCGTGCGGATGGTGGCGACGGCCGAGCCCGTGCCGGTGAACGGATCGTTGGGGATTCCCTTGCGCAGATACGGGCCGAATCTGAACGCGAGGGCGGTGTTCGCGCTGCAGCTTTGACCTGTTGCGTTGGAGTACTGCGCCATCTGATCGATCAACGCCTGCGACGCGGTTACGCCCGAGCCGCCAGTGGCGATGCCCGTGCCTGGAGTCCCGGGTGCGCAGGGGCCGCCCGCTGCGGTAACGGCGCCGGGATAAACGCCGTGTTGGGCCCTGTAGAGCTCGATGGCGCCGCGCATCGCGGACAGATTGGCATCGAGCGCCGATTCACGTGCTTCGACCGTCGAGCTCGCGAACTGCGGAATGACGACGGCGGCAAGTACGGCAAGTATGATGACTACGATCAGGAGCTCCACCAGGGTGAAACCCGCCTGCACAAATTTCTTCAGGGACGCTTTCATTGTTGTCTCTCTCGTGAGCGCCATGGGTCGACGCTTCAATCGCGCCCAAAGCGGTCTGAACGTCCTGATAGTGGCCCTTCGTCGGAGGTCTGCCGTGCGCCGGCGAACAAAGGGCAGTGCCGCAGTATCTCGCTCGTCTCCGCTAAAGGACGGCATGCGACAGCTTGAACATCGGCATAGACCGGGCGAACTTGAGGAGGGCCCGCTCGTTTACGCTCAGTGGACGGCGCGCGACAGCTTGAATATCGGCAGGATAAGAGAGGCGACGATGAGTCCCACGATCACCCCCATGACGAGCAGCATGACCGGCTCTGCGGCTTTCGCCATAAGGGCGACGCGCTTGTTGAGCTCGCGCCCGTAGAATTCGGCGACGCGCGTCATGACCTTCGCGAGATTGCCCGTCTGGTCGCCGGTTGCGATCATCTGGCGCACCATCGGCGGTATGAAGTCGGCCTCGACGAAGCCCGCGGCAACGCCCCGGCCTTCGTTGACATGCCGCTGGACGGTATGCAGGAAGTCCAGGAAGACGCAATTGGCGACGACCTCCTGCGCTGCCTTCAGCGCGGCGGTGATCGGCACGCCATTGGCGAGCGACATACCCAGAACCCCGAGGGTCTGGTTGAGGTAGATCTGAATGAAGATGGTGCGCACGACCGGCATGCGCAGCTTCAACTGGTCGACCTGCCGCCGTCCGCGCGGCGTTCGCAGCCATGCGGAAAAAAACGCGACCGCTGCCGCGAGCAGCAGCAGAATAAGCCACCAGTAGGTGCGCAACACTTCGGACAGGAACATCAGCACGATCGTCGGCATGGGAAGCTGGTCGCGGATCCCCATGAAGAGATCGTGGAACTTGGGGAAGATGACCACGAGCACGAAAATGACTACGGCCATCGAAAAACAGATCAGGAATGCCGGGTAGGACAGCGCCGAGATGATGTTGCTGCGAAGCTCCCGGTTTTTCTCGTCCATCACGCGCAACTGCTCCAGCACCTCGGGAAGGAAGCCGCCTTCCTCGGCGGCCGCCACGAGACTCACGTACGCACGTGAGAACATTTGCGGGTGGCGCGCGAGCGCCACTGAGAAGGGATTGCCTTCGCTCACGCTGGCGTTGATCGCGCCGAGGATGTCAGCGAGGCGCGGATCTTCGGTCTCGCGGTGCAGCACCTTTACGGCTTCGGCGAGGCTTACGCCGGTCTCGAGCAGCAGCGCGAGACGCTCGGTGAATACCAGCCGCTCGGTTACGCCGACTGCGCGCGATCCGAACGTGATCCTGCTGTTCAGGCTGAATTTGCGCGATGGCGCTGCCGGCACCGCAAGCGCGGAGGTTTTGCTGGATGCGAGCTCGATTGCCATCGAGTCTGGCCTACGACGAGTGAATCACGCGTGATACCTCTTCGAGGCTCGTGCTCCCCTCGAGCACCCGCAGCATGCCGTCTTCGAACAACGACACGAAGCCGCTCGCTGTCGCAAAAGCCTGCAGCTCGTCCTTTGACGGGTTCTTGATCATCAGCCGGCGCAGGTCGTCGGTGGATTCGATGATCTCGTGTATGCCCATGCGTCCCCGGTAGCCCGAGTCATAGCAGGCGGGACAGCCGCGGCCTTTGGCGAGGCGCACGCCCTCCGGCCAGCCTTGCGCAGCCGCGAGCTCCGGCGCCGGAAGGAAGAACGTCTTGCACGAGAGGCAAACGCGCCGCACCAGACGCTGTGCTACGACGCCTGCGAGCGCCGAGGACAGCATGTAGGGTTCGACGCCCATTTCCATCATGCGCGACAGAGCGCCCACCGCGTCGTTGGTATGCAGCGTGGACAGCACGAGATGGCCCGTGAGCGCCGCCTGAACCGCGATTTCAGCGGTGTCGCGGTCGCGGATTTCCCCGACCATGATAATGTCGGGATCCTGGCGCAGTATGTGTTTCAGCATTCTCGCGAATCCCAGCCCGGTCGCTTCGTTCACCTGGTTCTGGTTGATGACGTCGAGCTGGTATTCGACCGGGTCTTCGATCGTGACGATGTTCTTCTCGACGCTCTTCAGGAAATTGATCCCCGCATAGAGCGTCGTGGTCTTGCCGCTACCGGTCGGGCCGGTGACCAGGATCAGGCCGTAACTGCGGCCGAGCAGCTTCTTGAGCAGCCCGAGGTTGTCCGGCTTCATGCCGATTTTCTCGACGTCGAGGATCGACTGATTTTTGTCGAGCACCCGTAGCACCACTTTCTCGCCGTAGATGCCGGCGAGCGAGCTGAATCGGAGATCGATGGCGCGGCCCTGCGTGAACACTTGCATCCGGCCATCCTGCGGCATGCGCCGCTCCGCGATATCGAGCGATGCCATGACCTTCAAGCGTGACACGATCGAGGGATGGAGGTCCGCGCGCACCTGCAGCACCTCGTAGAGAATGCCGTCGATGCGAAAACGCACGGTCCCGCGCGTGCGGGAACATTCGATGTGAATGTCGCTGGCGCCGTCGCGCACCGCGCGCTGTATCAGGCCATTGACCAGATTGATGACCGGGCTCGCGCCTGCAACCTGGTCTATCACGGTGAGGTCGGCCTGCGCCTGCTCGACGAGAGCAATGTCGGTCGGCAGGTATTCGATCAGGTCCTGCGGTATGCCCCCGCCGCTGAACGCGTCGAACTGGCACTTGGCGATCTCTTCACGACGCACCAGTACCAGGGTCAGCTTAAGACCGGTGATGCTCTGAATTTCGTCGAGGACCGGCATCGCGTGCGGATCGGCGATGGCGAGGGTGAGCGTATCGTGGATCTTGAACATCGGCAGCACGTTCAGGCGGCGGGCGGTCACGTCTGAGAGCAAAGCGATCGCAGCCGGCTCGTACATCCCGGGTCGCAGCGAGAGGTATGGAATTCCGGTCTGCGTGCTCAGCGCGCGGAAAAGATCGGCTTCCGTGAGCATCTTCCTTTCGACCAGGATCATGCCCAGTTGCTTGCCGCTCCCCGCCTGCAACTGCATCGCTTCCGCGAGCTTCTCCTCGGTGATCAGCGCCATCGCGACGAGGATCCGGCCGATTTTCGTCGGCTGCGAGGACGCCGGCCGCTCGCCGATCGTGTGCACCGCCTGCGGGCCGAAATCGGTCGCAGCGTCCGCATACGTGATGCGATTGGCGATGAAGATATCGGTGACCAGCGTCGACGAATTGACGAATTTCAGGCTCCCGCCGAGGAAAGCGAGTTTCGCATTGGCGTCGAGAATGATCTCGTGTCCCCTGCCGTCGATGAGGGGGACCCGCTCGAGATCCAGCACTACATGAACGCGGCTCGATTGGGCGCATGCGTCCAGCGCCTCGGCGAGCGCCGATTGTCCAGGCTCCTCCGCCAGCGTGCCCGCCGGGGCGAGGTAGGTGATTCCGGCGAAGTTGCTGCGCGCAACCAGGTCTCCCATATCAGGCCGTGGTGGCGGGCTCGCGCCGGATATTGAATCGCTCCAGCCACTCCGGCTCAGTCGCGCAGATTTTCGCGAAGATCGCGACCATTGCCGGGTCGAGCTGAGTGCCCGAGACGCGGGCGATCTCCGCCATTGCGATCTCGTGCGGCCTGCCCGCACGGTAGGCGCGCGAGCTGGTGATCGAATCGTAGGTGTCGGCGACGGCCATGATGCGGGCGTGCAGCGGGATCCGATCGCCTGCGAGGCCGTGGGGATAGCCTTTTCCGTCCCACATTTCCTGGTGGTGGCGCGCACCGGCAACCGAGTTCTTGAGCTGGTCGATATGGCGCAGGATCTCGTAGCTGCGCTCCGGATGCACCATGATGAATGTGTATTCGTCCTTGGTCAGCCTGGACGGCTTGCACAGGATCGCGTCCGGGATACCGATCTTTCCGACGTCGTGCAGCAGCGACCCCCAATGCAGGTCCTGCAGGTCGTCCGCGGCCAATCCCAGCGCCCGGCCCATTTCCATCGACAGGTGATGGACCCGTTCACTGTGTCCACGCGTATAGGGATCTTTCGCCTCGACCGCCTCGACCATCGACATGGCGAGCTGCTTGGTGAATTTTGCGCTGTTGTCGAGCATCAGCACCTGGCTGACCATCGCGGACACCTGGTTCGCCAGCACCTCGCCCAGGCGCAGGTCGCTGTTGGAGAACGGCGGTTTGTGCATGTGGTTGAGCAGCACCACCTGCGCGTCGACGCCGCGCCCGACGCGGACCGGACAGGCCAGCACCCGATAAGGCATGTCGGTGAAAATATACGTCCTGCGCGGGTCGTCGGCCTCGTTCATGACGAGCGATTCGCGCGACGCCTGGATGAAGCGGAAGAGATCGCGCATCTCGACCAGCACCAGGTCGAGGTTGGGAATTTCCTTGGAGAGCGACGTCGCGTATATGCACTGGTCATTGCCGGGCTGCACGAATGCAACCACGTCGACATTCAGGTGCGCAGCGGTGTCCTGGAGCATCTGCCGGAAGGTGTCGGTGTCCTGACCGACGCCCATGCGGTTGTGCCTGTCCAGCGAATAGACCAGATGCAGCTCCTCGTAGCACTCAGCGAGCTCTTCGGTCATCTTGTCCACGTCTGCCCTGGCCGCGACCTCATCGCCGATACCACTGGCCAGATCGTCGAGGGCATCGGCCACCCGGTCCACCTCGAGCGGCGCGGCGGATGCTTCGAAACTACCGGAAACCGCGGCGGCATAGCCCCGCAGGTCCGACCCGCCAAGTCCGAACTGCCGGTACAGCAGCGTCGAATGCGCGTCGATGTCGAGGCGCTGAACGCCGGAGCCGTTCGTCCCCGGCGCGGCTGCGGCCACGCGCCGCCCCAACTCGGTGTCGCCGGTGCCGCTGCACCCCCAAAACGGCTCGCCTGCCGCGCCGAGCACCTTGATCGGACAATCGTAACCGAGCGAGCGGTTGAACCAGCGCTGATAGCGCGAAAAATCGATCTGACCCAGAAGCTGATCACCCATTGCGTTCCCCTCCTGCAGCGGCGGCTTGTGCAAAATGTTTCGCGAGGTCGGCAATGAGCACGCGCATGCTGACCGGTTTCTCGAGCAGCGCGCTGTTCGGGATCTTTCGCGTCCAGTCCTTGTTTTCACGATCGGTCATCGAGGTCATGACGAAGATCGGAAACTTTCGTGCCGGCAGCTGCGCCTCCAGCGCGACACAAAGCTGCTGCCCCGTCATGTGCGGCATGTTGATGTCAGTCAGCAGCACGTCGGGCGGGTTGAGCAGGATGGAATCGAGCGCCTGCTGCCCGTTCGATGCGGTATCGACCGCGTATCCAGCACGTTCGAGAAAGAGCTTTACCACGCGAATCATGTGCAACTCGTCGTCGACCACCAGTATGCGTTTTGTATTCATGCTTTTGCCATTTCCCGAAGTTTTGCAGTCTGGACGCTGAACTCGATCGCGAACTCTGTCCCCTTGCCGAGTTCGCTCGTGACCGAAAGTTTTCCGTGATGAAGCTCGACGATCTGCCGGGCGAGATAGAGGCCCAGACCGTGTCCGCTGCGTGACTCGGCCAGCGGGTCGCCCGAACGGTAGTATTTGTCGAATACTTTCTTGCAATCCTCGGCGGACATGCCGATACCCTGGTCGCTGACGCTGATTCTCATCTCCCCGTCGTTGAGATGCGTAGCAGCCAGCGTTACATTTCCGCCAACGTCGCTGTACTTCACTGCGTTACTGAGGAGGTTGTCGATGGCGATGCGGAAGAGCTCCTTGTCGAGCGCGAGGGACTCGAGATCGGGCGGGATTTTGAGCTCGAGCTGCACGCCCTTGGTATGCGCGTTCTTGCTCATCTTGTCAGCGCTGTCGCGCAGAAGCTCGGCGAGCTTCACGCGCTGACGGGTGATAGGCAAGGTGCCGGTTTCCAGCTTTGAAATATTCAGCAGGTTGTTGATCAACGCCGCGGCGCGCTCGACTTCGTCATGGATCACGTTGACGGCATCGACCCGGTCGGCTTCGCTGAGCGTGCCGTAGTCGAGCAGCAACTCGCTGTATGCGAGCAGCGTATTCAGGGGCGTCTTGAGTTCGTGCGAGACGTGGGCAACGAAGTCAGTTCCCGCCTGTCGAGCGAGATGCTCGCCGCTCACATCGCGAAAGGTAACCAGCGTGCCGAATGGTCTGGCGGGGTCGCGCGGGGTCAGCAGCGGAAAAGCCGCAACCGAGATCTTGCGCTCCGGATGCTTTTCAGGCGAATAGACGATGCTCGAAGCATGCTGCGAGGAGCCGGCTCGTTGCCGCAGGCGCATCAGCAGCGCCAGCACTGTCTTGTCGCTGCACCACGTCTCCGGCGTTTTTCC
>JBKJPI010000336.1:0-3519 GCA_046595235.1 Burkholderiales bacterium
CTGCAGAAGATGCTGCAACACCTGCTGGAAGAGCAGGTGCACATCCGCGACATGCGCACGATTGTGGAAGCGGTCGCATCGAACTGCGCGCGCACGCAGGACCCGGTCGAGCTCACCGCGTGTGTTCGCATGGCCCTCGGCCGTGCGATCGCGCAGCAGATGTTCCCAGGCAACGCCGAAATGCAGGTGATGGTGCTCGACCCGGCGCTCGAACGAACGCTGCTCCAGGCGGCGACCGTCGAATCATCGGTCATCGAGCCGCAGCTTGCAGATCAGCTGGTGAACGGCACGCGCGCCGCCGCCGAAAGGCAGGAACAGTTCGGACTTCCCGCATTGCTCCTCGTACCCGCGCCGCTGCGGGTGCTGCTGTCACGTTTTCTGAGAAGGGCGATCCCGCAGCTCAAGGTCATGTCACACGCCGAAATACCTGACACGCGTGCAATCAAAGTCGTATCCATCGTGGGGAACCAGTCATGAGAACGCAAACTTTTACGGGCGCAACATCGCGCGAAGTCCTGCAGAAAGTCAAACAGGCTCTGGGTGACGACGCGCTGATTCTGTCCAACCGGAACTGCGACGGCGGTATCGAGGTTGTGGCGTTTGCGGCTTCGGCGTTCAACGCTGAAACGCCGGCGCCGGCGCCCGCACCGGCGCTTTCGCCGGCCGTGATTCGCTCGCTGCGCGCGGCGACGCCGAACCAGATCGCCATGCACTCACAGGCGGGCGCTTTCGTGCAGGCGGCCGCGGCCATCGATCCGCAGCCGCACCATGCGCAGATCTCATATCACGCAGCACTCGCACGTGAGGCGGTGCCCGCGCGCAGTCCGGCGTGCGAGATTGCCGACGAGTGGCCGATGACGGCAATTGAGGCGCTCGCGGCCAAAGCCGCCGCAGAGCCCGCTCAGGTGGCCGCGCCCGCTGCGCCCGCTTTCGTGCCGGACTCTCCCGCTGCGGCAAAGCAGGCAGCCTCGGACATCGACGGAATCCTGAGCGAGATTCAGAACCTGAGAATGGTGCTTCGCAAAGACATCGCGGCTTTCGCAGCGACCGAGAGCGTGCCCGCCGTGTCGCCCCGCTCGAACGTCATGCGCGACCTTTTGAATGCGGGTTTCAGCGCTTCACTTGCACGGCGCCTGGCACTTGACCCGCAGTCCGAAGGCGCGGAAACCACGACCGACGCGATTACGGCGCGCCTCGCCGGCGAGTTGAAGATTGCCGACGCGGACGAGATCATCAACGCGGGCGGCGTCTACGCCTTCGTGGGCCCGACCGGAGTGGGCAAAACGACCACCGTCGCCAAGCTCGCCGCGCGCGCCGTCGTGCGCTTCGGCGCATCGAAAGTCGCGCTCCTCACCACCGACAGTTACCGCATCGGCGCGCACGATCAGCTGCGCATCTACGGGCGCATCCTGAGTGTTCCCGTCCATGCGATTCGCGATGCAGTGGACCTGGCGACAGTTCTTGACGAGCTCTCGGGCCGCCATCTGATCCTGATCGATACGATCGGAATGAGCCAGCGCGATCGCATGGTGGCAGAGCACGCCGCAATGCTTTCGAGCAGCGGCAAGGTGAAGCGGCTGCTACTGGTCTCGACGACCGCGAACAGCGCGACGCTCAACCAGATCGTCTCCGCTTACAAGAGCTCGGGCGTGCACGGCTGCATTCTCACGAAGACAGACGAGGCCGCGAATCTGGCGCCCGCGCTCGACGCGGTCATACGCCATGGCCTGCCGGTGCATTACATAACCGACGGCCAGCGTGTGCCCGAGGACCTGCAGATCCCCGACGCGACTGCGCTCGTACGCGACGCACTGCATCCGCTGTGCGACGAAGCGCTTGCGCTGATGCCGGAGGAACTTGCGCTCAACGTGCCGGCGGCCGCGACTCCGGCACGTCATGCAGCCGAGTTCGTGCCCGAAGTCGTTGCGGTGCCAGTAAACCCGGTAGTGGCGGCTGTGCGCACCCGGCGGGTCGAGTTCGAATCCGCCGCGGCGACCCACCCCGCGTTGCCCGCGGCTCACGCGATTCACGCCATGCAGCATGCGCCCGCACGGGTGGTCCATGGTTGATACCCGGATCGACCAGGCCGAAGGCCTGCGCCGAATGCTCGCCTTCTCCCGCGCGCGCACGATCGCCGTCATTGCGGGAACCCGCGGCGCCGGCGCTACGAGCTGTGTGGTGAATCTTGCCTCGGCGCTCGCGCGTCAGGGCTCCCGTGTCCTCGTGATCGACGAGAACTTCAACGAGAACGTTCCGCACGCACTGGGCGTGAGAACCCGGTACGACCTGAAACACGTGATCTCGGGTGCGTGCACCCTCGAGGAGGCGCTGGTGCAGGGGCCGGGCGGTTTTTCAGTACTTGCCGCGGCTGCCGCGGCGCGCGAGCTGCCCCTGATCGATGCGCGCGCGCAGGCACGTGCCGTTGCGTGCTTCGCCCAGCTCGACGCGTCTGCCGACCTTGTGCTGCTCGACGCACGCAACGATGCACGCGACGCGTCGCCTTTTGCGGGCGCGGCGCAGGAAGTCATCGTCGTCGTGTCACCCGCGGCATCGTCCATTACCGGCGGCTACGCCGCGGTGAAGCGGATGAGCGCGACACACGGCCGCAAACGCTTTCGCATGCTGGTCAACCGCGCGCAGGACGGTGCGACGATTCAGCTCGTTGAAAGCAACATGCGGCAGGCCGCAAGGAAACACCTCGATGTGGCGCTCGAATTCATGGGCGCGATACCGTTCGACCCGGCCGTGAGCGTTTCGGCGCGCCGGTTTTCCGCTGCCGTAGAAGCAGCACCCACCGCCGCAGCTTCGCGCCGGTTCTGTGAGCACGCCACCACGATGCAGCGGTGGTCTGCCCCCCACGACGACGTAAGCCGACTCGATAACTTCATGCAACGCGCCATATACGGCAGCCGCTTCCAGGCCGCCGCGGGAGTATGACCATGTACGCATCTACAGAAATGGAAGTCGAAACACGCGTGCGCGATCTTGCGCCGCTCGTAAAACGCATCGCTCACCACATGATGGCATCGCTGCCGCCATCGGTTGAAATCGATGACGTGATCCAGTCCGGAATGATGGGATTGCTCGATGCGGCACGCCGCTATCAGGTTTCGGAAGGCGCCCAGTTCGAGACCTATGCGGTGCAGCGCATCCGCGGGGCAATGCTCGACGGCCTGCGTCAGTGCGACTGGCTGCCGAGGGGCGTGCGCCGCAATCTGCGCCAGGTCGAGAAGATGATTTCGCGTCTCGAGCAAACAGAAGGCCGCCCGCCGACCGAGGCCGAGCTTGCGCAAGCGCTGGAGATGACGCTCGCGGATTACCAGACACTGCTGCAGGAAGCGCGCGGCTACCAGATCGTTTCGTACGAGGATTTCAGCGCGGACGATGAGGATTCGTTTCTCGAGCGCCACGCAACGGGTCACGACGGCGATCCGCTCGAAGTGCTGGAAGAGCGCAGCCTGCGCGAATCCCTCATCGCCGGGATCGATGCGCTGCCCGAGCGTGAAAAAACCGTGATGG
>JBKJPI010000453.1:0-9027 GCA_046595235.1 Burkholderiales bacterium
GCCGGCATCGACGTCGTGCACGTGGCTTACAACGGGAATGGTCCCGCAGGAACCGCGGTCCTTGGGGGACAGGTGCAGGCGCTTTTCGGCAGCATGCCGGCGGTGTTGCCGCAGGCGAAAGCAGGCAAAGTGCGACCGATCGCGGTCGGCACGGCTGTGCGCTCGCCCGCGCTCCCCGACGTGCCAACGGTCGCCGAGTCGGGCTATCCCGGGTTCGAGGCGTCTCTGTGGCTCGGTTTCTTCGCGCCCAAGGGCACGCCCATCGCAATCATCAACCGGCTCCACAGCGAACTCGTGAAGATCGCGCTCTCGCTGGAAATGAAAGAGCAGTTCGAACGCAATGGTGCTTCGCCTGCGCACAACGCGACCTCACTTGATCTCGAGCGGCTGGTGAAATCCGAGATCACGAAGTATACGCAAGTGGTCAAGGCGGCGAACATCAAGCTCGACTGAGCCGCGGCACACTCCGGTGTCGTCTGCTTTGGTCCGTTCCGGATTTTGCTTACCCGGGGCGGCTGCCATCCGTCCTCGTGTCCGTCACTGTGCACAGCCCTCATGCCGAGACTGACGCTGCGCAGGGTGCTCGCTGGTCTTGTGATCGCCGCCGGTGCAGTGATGCTGGCCGGCGGGTACGCTTACTATACCTATCGCACCAGCACTCCACCGGTGTATGCGGCCGCAGACGTCCCCGCCGGCGGGCCGCTGCCCGGGCGCTCCGCGCCGCGCCTTGCACTCGTACTTTCAAGCGGAGGCGGGCGCGGGTATGCGCACATCGGTGTCCTCAAAGTGCTGCATGAAGCGCAGATCAAGCCTGACCTCGTCGTAGGCACCAGCGTCGGTGCGCTGCTGGGCGCGCTGTATGCCTCGGGGCTTGCGGCGAGTGAGATCGAGCGTCGAGCGCTCGATATTGATTACGACGCCGTGAGCGACTTTACGCTGTCGCGCCACGGCAAGCTCACGGGCGAGGGGCTGCAGCGCTTCGTAAACGAAGCCGTGGACGCACGGCCGATCGAGGCGCTCGGAATTGCGTTTGCAGCGGTGGCGGCCGATCTTTCAACCGGCACCCCGACAGTTTTCACTCGTGGGAACACCGGTGCTGCGGTGCGCGCTTCGGCCGCAACCGTCGGGAGGTTCGTTCCGCTGCGCATTGGAGCCGGGCTGTACGCCGATGGCGATCTCGTGAGCCCGCTGCCGGTGCGCGCAGCGCGGCGCCTGAGCGCGCGGTATGTGATTGCTGTGGACGTGTCGGTCGATCCGGCGGTCGCCCCGCTGGACGAAATACCCGTTGCCTGGGCAGCTGAGGCGGTGACACGTCGTGCGCTGATCGAATCCGAGGCACCCGAAGCGGATGTCGTCGTGCGGCCGGCGCTTCCCTACTATGTGCCGCACACGCGTGAGTATCGAGAGATGGCGATTGCACGCGGCGAAGAGGCTGCGCGCGCTGCGCTGCCGCGCCTGCGCGCAGTATGGGAAGCGTCGCGGCGCGATCCTCAGTGAAACGCGCTCACATCGTGTCGATTTGAATGCGTCGTGACCTCCTGCACAGGCACGAAGGTGAGACACTGTGGCATGTAGCATTTACAGGTGCAAACGGGGGGCGCTGCCACTTTTTTCCAAGAGGGTCGAGTTCAGGCGGCGTGATTGCGCAATCGGTAACCGTTCAAGGCGAGTGCTTCGAACGGCATGTTTTTTGCGAAGCCATCAAACGCAGTTTCATATCAAACGATTCACCCGGAGGATTCAAATGAGCGCTTTGCACAGATCTTATGCTTTGTTGGTGTCCCTTTTCTTGGCGCTCTCGCTGATTGGTTGCGCCAGCGACGGTCGGCCGGTCGGCCAGAGGGTTGACGATCAGGCCATCGAGACCAAGGTCAAGACTGCGTTGCTCGCGGCCAAAGATGTGAGCGGCACCGCAATACAGGTCGAAGTGCTGCGTGGTGAGGTTCAGTTGAGCGGTTTCGTGAAGTCGAAAACCGAGATGCAGCGCGCGATCGATGTCGCCCGCGGCGTGGATGGCGTGAGGAGCGTTGTCAACAAGATGAGTATCAGAAGCTAGTCACAGCGGCTCGCGCCCGACGCATCAGCCGTCGGGCGCAATCCCGCCGTCAGGCGCTGTCGCAGTCGCAGTCCTGGCGGCGACAAGCTCGAAACGGTGCCATGGTGAGGTCCTGATCCGGCGCCGCATCGTCGTGCGAAAGTCGCGCGTCTAGCGCATTTTCTGGTCTTCGTCCTTGGCCTGTTGCATGGCTTCCGGCTCGAGCGCTTCGGCACTCGTATTCAGGCGGATAAAGACCCCCCAGGCGATCATGAGCGCGGCCGCGCAGAGGCCGACGAAAGCTGCGTAAACCATGTTCTCGGGTTGCTCGTGGCTGTAACGGAAAACGAGTACGAGAGACTCGATCGTAAGCGCGACGACGAGCACCACCATGAACCGCGACAGGAACCGTCGCACACGCGTGGGCGCGCTCATGTGCACTTCGCGCTGCACTTCTTCCTCGATGATCGTCTGCGCGAGCTCGAGCGCCGCAAGCGCGACTGTCATCAGCGCGAGACTTTCCAGCACAGTGTCCAGCCGCTGGGTCATCGTCGCGTCGCCCGGCGCGAGGCCCGCCCACAGCTGAAGAACCGAAAAACCGATGAGCGCAATTCCGCAGACGGCGAAGAGCACGCCGATGATGAAATGCGCTACAGGGAAAAGTGAGTGAACAAGCGTCAGTGCTCTGGATTTTTTCGCGGCCATGGGTTCGTTCTAGCGGATGCGAACCCGCATTGCAACCGCGGTGGCCTCCGACGCTTTCGGGAAAACTCCAGCCCTTACCCGCTCAACGCGACGCAGGCACTCGCCGTGCGCCGAGTGGCACAGGCTTTGCACGGTGAAAGAAATGGTCGCAGATTCAGTGACGAAGCTTAGCGCCGATCCGAAGACTGAACGGCTCGGGCCCGCGTGGGGCAAGCTCGCCGTCGCCTTTATCGTCCTCGCCGCGCTCACGGCTGCGTGGCGCTACACGCCGCTCTCGGAGTACTTGACTGCCGAGCGCGTCATTGCGTGGGCGCAAGGTGTGGGGAACCTCTGGTGGGCGCCTATCGTGGTGATGCTCGCGTATACCCCGGCCTGCTTCGTCATGTTTCCGAGGCCGCTGATCACACTCTTCGCTGTAATCGCTTTCGGACCGGTGCTCGGCTTCGTTTACAGTATTACGGGCATCCTGGCGGCGGCGCTTGCGACCTATTTCGCGGGCAGAGCGATGCGTCCGGACGCGGTGCGGAATATCGTCGGCGACAAGCTCAACGAAATGACTGAAGTGCTGCGTCGCCGCGGGTTGCTCGCGTGTTTCGCGATGCGGATCGTGCCGGTGGCGCCCTTTGTGGTTGAAGGGATCGCGGCGGGCGCAGTGCGGATCAAGGTCTGGCAATTTTCGCTTGGCACCGTTCTTGGCATGCTTCCGGGGACGCTCACGACCACTATTTTCGGCGACCAGATCCAGACTGCGCTCGAAGATCCATCGCGCATCAATTACTGGTTGATCGGCGGCGTGGTGGTGTTCTTCGCCGTGCTCATCATGGTGGTGCGCCGCTGGTTCCTGAAGCAGCACAAGATCGGCCACACACAGCCTGCCGGCAAGCACCCGGTGGTCTGAAGTGGGGCCGTGCCGATATCGATATCGGCTAACGTGTCTTTGCTTTTTTGCGGCGGCCCGCAAGACGCGGCACACCCGTATCGGACTTACCCTGCTTTAATTCGAGCGCGCGCGCTTCGCGAGCTCTTCGTACTTGTCACGAATCTCCTCAAGCTCGTCTTCGTCGAGCGCTTCAAGGTCGAGGAGCGCGACGTGCGATTCTTTTGTGTTGTTTGAGCAGGGTCGCGCTGTTGCTAAAACGCAACACGGTTCAAACTATTATGCCTTTACAAAAGGACTTATATCGACAACTTAAACCTTTTTATTTACTCTCCATTCGA
The DNA here is from genome assembly GCA_046595235.1 of Burkholderiales bacterium. Classification (GTDB taxonomy): domain Bacteria; phylum Pseudomonadota; class Gammaproteobacteria; order Burkholderiales; family SG8-41; genus JAQGMV01. The sequence goes on from JBKJPI010000453.1 coordinate 3,959, forward strand.
CTGTTCGCGATCCAGAGCATCAGGAGATTTTTCATGAAGCGCGCACTAGCCTTCGCAGTTGTGTCGAGCATGATGCTCGCCGGCGGAGCCGCGCATGCCGAGTGGTCGGCCGGTGCTGGATTCGAAAATTTCAGGTGGAGAGAAACCACGACGCCAACCGTGAAAGAAACGGGTTTGCGCTGGGTTCTGGATCTGACGTACGCGCAAAGCAAGGCGCCGGGAATCTCCGCGGGATACAACCTGAAGCTTTACAACGGCAACGTCGATTACGACGGCGCCGGGCTCTTTACCGGCACGCCGATCAGCAGCGAAACGCACTACCGCGGCCTCTCCAATGAAGTGCAGGCCTTCTACCGCATGCCGAACATGGTCGACTTCATGGTAGCTGCGGGGTGGGACCACTGGAGGCGCAAGCTCAGTGTCGCGCAGCAGGAAGACTGGGATGTTCTTTATGCGAAGGCCGGCATCACCGTCAATTCCGCGGTGAAGCAGGGGATCATCGGCAGCCTCGGCGTGAAGTACCCGCTGTACACGCGGGAGAATGCGCACTTCGGCGATCTCGGCGCGATCAACAACCCGCGGCTGAAACCGGGTAAAGGCGTCAGCCTCTACGGGTCACTGGGATATCGCCTGAATCCGTCGTGGGACGTGTATGGGTATTACGACAGCTTCCGCTTCAAGGCATCGAACACGGTTGCCGTGCAGTTTCCGGGGAGCACCGGGTTTTTCTTTCAGCCGGAAAGCAAAATGGATGTGGTGGGGATGAAGGTGCAATACAACTTTCAGTAAATAAGCAGTAAGGCGTGGGGAACAGGGAGAAAGCAGGCAGGCAATAAGTTTCGTGTACTGTGGTGCAGTACTAATGATCCAACCACAAAGCTGCACCATGCATTCATAGCCGGGTCGCCCCCGGCTATTTTTTTGCCCTTGCTGGCGAAAAAAGCGCCGGGAGCGCGCATATCACGAACAGGGGAAACCGAAGGTTTCCCCCGTTACCCCCATCCTTCGGTTTAGCGGCGCTGCGTCCGCGCTGCGTCCGCGTCCGAGCAACGAGCAGGAACGCTCGCGTGCTAGCGCGCGAGGTTCCTGTGGTCGACCATCAGGCAGCGGTTCTGGACGACTTTGATACCGGCTTGCGCCAGTTTTTCTGCTACTGCGTCGTTGCGAATGCCAAGCTGCATCCACACTGACTTCGGTTTCTTCGCGAGGATGTCGTCAAGGTGAGGCGCAACGTCTTCGGACCGGCGGAAAATGTTCACCATGTCGATCGCCTTCGGCACGTCCACAAGCTTGCGATACACAGGCTTCCCGAGGATCTCTTTGACGTCGGGGAAATAGACCGGAACCGGGATCACGTCGAAGCCCGCATTTTTCAGATAATCGGCGACGTAGAACGCTGCCTGTCCCGATTGCGCTTCAGTCTTGATCCCGAGCACGGCGATCGTTTTGGTGTCGGCCAGCAGCGCTTTCATGCCGGCTTCATCCGAGATGATGTTGTTTTTCCAGTCCATGTGATCCTCACTCGTGCGGGTAGCGTGCGAGCCTGTCGGTTACGAAGCTGCGTATAGGCGGCGGAACGTTTGCGCTCGCCTCGCTGAAAATGTCGGACACGCGGCGGTTGTCGAACACCCCGTCCGCGACGAGGATCGGGGTGCCTTTGTATTGCGTGGGCATGCCCTCGCCGCTGTCGACCGCTGCGTGGTCGAACCCGCGCCCGGCGCGCCATGTAAGCGCCCGTTCACCACGAAGCTTGTCATAGCAGAGCTGAAAGCCCACGGGCTCGCTGGCATCGTCGAGCCATACGATGAGGTCGAGCTCCGGTGAACAGAACCGGCGGCGCCGCGGTTCGCCCGGCACCTGCCGCGTATCGGAAAGCTCTCTCAGGTCGCTCATCGAACTCCCGTTTGCCTCGTGATGGTGAAACGAGGCAGACGGCGGGCCGTCGGTCTGACAGACACCGACGCAACAAGTCTATGGTGGCGCTGGTCGCGTGACGGTGGGTTCTTCGTAGCAGTTTCAAGCTGAATCGACGGGCTTTGCCCGCGATTCAGTTCAAACTCATCCGGCGCGAAGCAGGTTTTCACTTCGCGACGTTTAGTCTTTAGTCGAAGTTGAGAGGGCTTCCGCCGGGCAACTGGAAGACCATGACGCCGCCAAGCTCCGGCGGCAGCGTGACGACGAAGCGGTCGCGGGGCATGAGCTTCACCTCGAAACCCGCGAGCGCGAGGTGATCGCGTGCACGGGCGAGCTTCCGGGTTTCCAGGACATAGCCGCCGATCCATGGAAGCCCCGGCGGCTCGGCATTGAGCGTGCGCTTGAATGCGTCCGCGCCAACGAAGGTCAGCGCACCGCGCCCCGTGCGCAGCGTCCAGCTGTTCGTTTCAGGCCGCGGAGGAAGGCCAGTAAAGCGCCCGAAGCGTTGTGCAGCTTCCTCCGGATTTTCGACGCACAGCAAGACACCCGCGAGTGCCACGGCGCCATTGCGATGCTCGAGCCAGCGGCTTTGCCACAAGAGCTCCGGTGTGTGGTGCTGGCAGTACTGGATGCGACCTTCAGGCATGGTCTCGGGCGCTACCCGAACCACGGTGAACTCGGCAGTCTCGTCGCCCGCTTCAGTCGAAATCGGCCGCTGCAGCGCGACGGCCGGCGAGGGCGTGAACCCTTCCTCGGTGAGGCGTGCATGTTCGGCCTCCGCCGCACGAGTGCCGAACGCGATGAGATGCACGCCAATGTAACGCTGGATGGCCACTCGCAGCGCAGCCGCAACCGGTGTCCTGCCGGTCGGCGTCAGGAATTCGAGATAACCCTGGTCGAGCATGACGCAGCGGTTTCCGGTGCCGGCTGACGAAAGTGGCCCGCCGGGCTGTAAACGCTGCGATTGGGCGGAGAACGGCGTCAGCGTGAAGCCGAGTTTCTCGAGTGCGACGCCGGCCGCATCGATATCCGGCACGAAGTGCGCGACATGATCTACGTTGAGAGCGCCGGCCATCGCGTTCAATAGCCGAGAGTGCGGTGGACCGCGTTCTCTAGGGGAAGGCCCGCAGTGAAGCGGCCGAAATTCGCGAACCAGCGGTCGAGCAGGCGATCGATGTAGCCCGGCATATCGCACGAAATATGCGGCGTGACGATCACGTTGCGTGTAGTCCACCAGGGGGAATCCGGCGGCAGCGGCTCCTGCTCGAAAACGTCGAGCATGGCCCCCGACAGCTCTCCGTTGTCGAGCCGCTCGCGTAGACGTGTGTAGTCCATCAGCGCAGCGCGTCCGATATTGATCACGCCGGCGCCTTGCTTGAGGAGATCGACACGCTGCGCGCTGATGAGTCCGCGTGTCTCGGGCGTCGTCGGAGTGGTCACGATGAGGAAATCCGCGAGCGGCAGTGCCTCTTCGATTTGATCGACTGGAAAGCTCCGGTCGGCCGGCGGCGCGGCCTTGCCGCTTCGGGTGACTGCGATCACTTTGAGGCCGAGTTTTTTAGCCGCGCGCCCGGCACCCTGACCCAGATCGCCAAACCCGACGACGACCGCCGTCCGGCCCTCGATCGGTGCGGTGAGGATCTGCTTCCACACACGGTTCTGCTGATGCTGAAGCGTCTCGGGAAGGCGCGTGTGCAGCGCAAGAAGCGCGAGAGCACACGAATCTTCCGCTTTCGCACCATGGGCGCCGCGGTTGTTCGTGAGCGTAATGCCTTCGGGCAGCCAGGTCAGGGGGAGGAGGGCGTCGACGCCCGCGCCCGTCGTCTGGATCCACTTGAGCTTCGGTGCGCGTTTTCCAAGATCCTCCTTCGGCGGCAGCGAATTGATCATGAAGTCTGCCGTCTTCAAAGACTCATCGAGGATTTCGCCGTCCCAGCCGATAGTGACGCGGACCTTGCTCGAAAGCTCCGGGTTGCGCTCCGCCGCAGCGCGCCAGAGTTCTTCTGTCAGATGAAAGTGCTGCGGACGCTTACGCAGCGTTTCCAGGTGCAGGTGATATTGCGGTTCGTTGGCCATACGGGACGTGTGCGCGGCTTACCGGATCTGCTTGGATCGCTGAAATGGCTCGGTCGCGAAGGCGCTATCCGGCGGATCTTTCTTGACTGCACCGGCGGCCTTGGCGATCTGGTGCAGGCGCTTGAGTGATGCCACATCGTGCGCTTCGAAGGAGGCCATATAGGCGCCTTCCCACTGGTTCGCGTAAGCAAGCGCGTCGTCGGGTTTCATGTTCGCGCTTTTCTGCAGGATGGCTGCGACTTCCTTCGGATTCTTCGCGCCGTATTCGAGCGTTTTGCGCATCGCTGCAATGAATTGCGCCACCGCCGGCCCCTGTTTGGCGAGGTAGTCGTTGTGCACGATCGTCACCGCGAGTATCGGCGCAGCGGACGCTTTCGTGAGCTTCTTCCATTCGTCGACGATACTCGCGAGGCGACGCGGTTTCACTTCGTCGATCTGCGCGATGGTCACCGAACGGATGGCTGCGACGTCGATTTCTTTTTGCGTGAGGAACTGCGCGAGGCGTCCTTCGTTGCCGGGCACGATCGTATAGTCGGCCGGCTTCAGCCCGTAGTTGTTTTCGAGTATCGCGGTGGTGATCGCGTGCGTCGCGCTGCCCGGTGGTGACATGCCGATCTTTTTACCTCGCAGGTCAGCCGGGGTTTTGATCGGAGACCCCGGCAGCACGACGAGCTGCCCTTCGAGGATCTGCGTCGCGAGCACGATCTTCACGGGTACGTCGTCGCCGGTGATCTGCATCGAGGCCGTCGACGGTGCGGCAAACGCGACGTCGATCCCATGCGACACGATCGCGCGTGTGGGACCGTTCACTTCGGCGAACTTCACCCATTCGACGTCGAGGCCCTGCTTCTCTGCGAATTTCATGTGCTCCATAACCGCGCCGAAGCCCAGACTGAAGCCACTGGTCCAGTAGCCGACCTTGATTTTCTGTGCCGCAGCCGAGGTGCTGCCGAGCGCGAGCCCGATGGCGAGCAGCGGTAAAACCTTGCGTAGAACCTTAATCACTCTTTGATCTCCCTAATCGAACGTCGCAAAGTGAAACCCTACTTTGCGCCGGAACTTCACTATCCCGTCACAAA
>JBKJPI010000476.1:0-4252 GCA_046595235.1 Burkholderiales bacterium
TGTGTTTCGCCGCGATTGTCGGCTGCGCGTCGATGCCCGATGCCGAATCAGTGCGCGCGCGTGCAGAAGCAGCAGTTGCTGACGCTTTTCCCGGCATGCCACCGGTACTTACTCAGCGTGCTGTCCAGGACGAACACCAGAAGCTCTGCAGCCGGCGGCCCGAGGAGAAGCTCACTTCAGACGAAGCGCGCCGGATCGTAGAGGGCGCGCGCGCGTCGATCAGATATCCCGCATCAGACGCGCTCGCAGGCGACTGGAAAGCCGGCGAGAAGCTGGTCGCAAATGGCGTCGGCATGCGGATCCGAGACGGACGCGTGGAAAGCGCCAAGGAAAACGGCGCGCTTTGCATCAATTGCCACGCGCTCGATCCGAAAGAGCTTAACGTGGGCAATCTCGGCCCCAGTCTCACGGGCTACGGCGCTCAGCGCGGAAACACCGAGGCTACGGTGAGATACACCTACGAGAAGATCTACAACGCCTGGGTCTACTTCCCCTGCTCGAACATGCCTCGAATGGGCCATAACGGCTATCTGACGCCCGAGCAGATCACGCATGTCGTCGCGTATCTCGTCGACCCGCAGTCGCCGGTGAACCGCAAATAAGCTGCTGCGGCCGGTAGCCCACCGCTACCGGCTTGATGGTCCGCCGCGGTAACGCAATGTATAGAAAAATTTCTTGAGAGCCTGGCAGTAGCCGCATTAGCCTTACCCAAAAAAAGCCCCTCCGAAGAGGGGCTTTTTCGCTCAGCCGCGTTTGAAGCGGCATTCGCGACTCTTAGTGACGGCACTCGGCCGGCACGAACTTGTGAATCGAAGTCGGGCTCGAGCAGGCCCAGATCACCTTGCCGTCCGTGGCGCTGTAGCTCGGCACCAGCTGAAGCGTGATCGCGGTACCGACGGTTGTAGCCGAGCCCGTGACCGTGATGTCGCCGTTGGCCCCAACCGAGCCACCCGTGACTTTACCACTGGCAATGATGGTTGCGCCGGCGTTCGCCCCTGCCAAGGTGCCGAGGGTCTGCGCGTTTTCCGAGACCGTCACTTTCTGGTTGCTGGCCGCGAGCACGAGCTCCGAAACTTTCGCGCGGATTGTGTAGTCCTGATATGCGGGCAGCGCAACCGCCGCGAGAATACCGATGATCGCGACCACGATCATCAGTTCGATCAGGGTGAAACCTCTTTGAATACGCCTCATTCTAAAATCTCCTGGGTGGTTGGATGGCGGACCTTAATCTTGCGCCAGACTCCTTGAGCAACATCCATACCAGCGGCATTTCGCGTGTTTTATGCCGCACTCACTACGCCCAGGGCGCAGAGCAGTCGCACGCAATCGACGTTTGCGTCATTAACTGACGCATTACGTCACTTCGCGTTTAGCCGATGCGAGGACTGCGAGATCGCTGGTCACGCGCTCGAGCACGGCGTCCCAGTTGCCGGGCTCAGCCTGTCTGAGGAGGCGCACAGCGGGATACCACGGCATCGACGCCCCGGAGAGTCCGTAACGCCACTCCGGCGCGGCCGGAATGAGCGCCCACACTTCTTGCCCGAGCGCGCCGGCCAGATGCACGACTGCGGTCTGCACCGAGATCACGAGATCCAGCGCCGTGACAAGCGCCGCTGTCTCATCGTAGTCATCGATAGCGTCACGCCAGTACTCGAGGCGTACGCCGCTGTCAGCGAGCAACGCGGCCGCCTCATTCTCCGGATCCGAATACTGAAGGCTTACAAAGTCGATCTCCGGAAGCGATAGCAGCGCTCGCCATTGCTTCAGCGGAATGGAGCGCAGCCCGCGGCGCGTGGACGCAAGGCCGCCGCGCCATGAGATACCGACTTTGAGCCGTCCGGGCAGCGCAGAGAGCTTTTCTTTCCAATGCGCGATGCGCGCGTCATCGGCGCGGAGGTAGCCCTTGTGATCTGGAAACTCCGTGCCGCGGCTGCGGAAAAAGTGCGGCAGGCTGCCGATGGCCACCTTGTAATTCCACGAGCGCCCAGCCCCCTGTGACAGGTGGCGCCATCCATCTTTGGGCAGAATCTCCGCCGTCGGAAAGGAGCGCGCGAAAATTTTCTGAAGCTTATGGTGGCACTCGATCGTGCAGCGCTCCGCAACGCCCACCAGCTCGGGAATGCACGACCCGAACATGATCTCGTCACCCAGTCCCTGTTCGGGATATACGAAAACCGATTGGCCTTGCAAGCTCGAGCCATCCCATTCCGGCGCAGGGACGTCACTCGCCGGCTTGTTTCGCGGTGACTGTTTTCGCGTTTCGTAGTCGGGCCAGCCGCGGACAAAGTCACCTTTGCTCAACAGGATGAGCGCGCGGTTGATGCGGGCCTCGGAGAGCTCGGGATCGTGCGCCAGCAGATCTTCGGCCAGCGCGAGCGCTTCTTCCCAGCGGTTGGTATGGTGCAGGGCCATGATCCAGTTGCAGAGGATGGCCGGATCGGACGGCGCGAGCTCTTTTGCACGCACGATATGCTCCGCGCCTTCTTCGTACTGCTCGAGATCGCGTATCAGGACAAAACCGAGGTTGCTGTGCGCTTGCACGTGATTCGGCTCGAGCTCAAGCGCCTTGCGCAACTGCGACACCGCATCGGTGACTCGCTCTGCGTAGAGATATGCAGCGCCGAGCGCGTTGTGAACCCGCGCATCGCGTGCGCCGAGCTCGAGCGCTTTTTCAAGCGGCGCGAATGCATCCGCATAGCGGCCGTCGTCGAGCGCGAGGATACCCAGCCCGAGCAGCGGGCTCCACCACTCGGGAGCGAAGGTCGATGCGAGCAGGTAACTGTCACGTGCGTCGTCGTAGCTTCTTCGCTCGTGCAACAGCGAAGCGAGCAGGAAGTGCGCATCGGGCGCACGCGGATGGTCGATCAGCAGCGCGTCCAGAAGGCGAACGGCCTCGTCCGCGCGGCCACCTTTCGCTGCGGCATCGGCGGGCGCCAAAAGCGCGCCGGCGTTGACCGGCGTTCGCGCCGCTGGAACCCGCGTCAAGGGCGGCGGCCCCGCGCGGCGAAAGAGTCCCGCGAACCCCTTCAGCATGGATTCGCCATGCGCGGCGTCACGACTTGCTCTCGCCCACCGTGAGCATGCGGTCCCGCTCGGCGCGCCAGGCGCCTGCGTATTCGCAATTCGCATAGTCCGTGAAATACGGCCCGCCGAGGGTAAAGTGGACGAGCGCGGCATCTTTGCGCGGCGCGTCGTAGCCGACGAGATGGTTCCAACGGCTCGGCAAGGCGCCGATTACCTCGTCATCGCCCAGCCATTTGAACTGATGAAGCGCGAGGCCGGATGCCGTATTCACGTATTCAGGCGTCAATGCCGTGCAGCGGGCGTTGTTGAACAGCATTACGCTCGACCAGTTCTTCTTTTCGTATTTGCTCTGCGGCATGCCGAGGAATTTCTCGGTCTCTCGCGGCACGTGCTCGTGCTTCACCACCATGACCGCGTAGCGATCGTCGCGAAACGCCCATAGCTTGGCGATATCGTCGACCATCAGCATGTCGCAATCGGTAAAGAGTGACCAGCCCTCATAACCGGAAAGACAGGGTGTCAGGAATCGTGAGAAGGAGAACGCGGTGGACTGCAGTGGATGCCTCTCGCGCCTATACAGCGCACCGAGCTGCGAAATCATAACCGGCGCAATCGATACGGGCCGGCTTGCGTGACGGTGAATGCTGGACGAGAGGACGCTCAGTGCGACCTCCTCGCGCACGTCGTGCCCGATGTAAACGCGTATCACCGAATCATCCATCGTTTATGAGGCTTGCGCCCGCGGCACAAGCTTCGAGCCTTGCACGCGCTGCATCGATCACGCTGTCCCATCGATCGCGCTCGTGCTGCCGCAGCAGTCGCACGCTCGGGTACCACGGCAATGTCGCGCCTTCGCGCAGATACCGCCACTCAGGCAGGCTCGGCGTCAGCGCGAGCGTCGGAACGCCGAGCGCACCGGCCAAGTGTACTACGGTGCTGCAGACGGTCATCACGCCGTCGAGGGAAGCGATCAGCGCGGCGGTGTCGTCGATATTTTTCAACGCGTCGGGGAACGCACGAATCCCGACGCCAGCATTCGCGGCGATCTCACGCGCGAAGGTGCCGTCATCATCGTGCTGAAGGCTCACGAACTCGATACCGGGGACACTCAGCATGCGGCTGAACTCCTGCGACCGAATACTTCTCAACGCACGGCGTGTGTGCAGTACGCCGCCTCGCCATGCGATACCAATGCGGCGCCGCGCGCTGGTGCCTTTCAATTCTCTTG
>JBKJPI010000496.1:0-2681 GCA_046595235.1 Burkholderiales bacterium
CATAAAGTTGCTGCGGTTCTCGTCGTAAAAGAGCTTACGACCCAGCCTTGGCGCCGCACCCCTGTGCGTCAGCCCACCACTAAAAATACGCGGCGGGGGGACTCAAATGCCAGCGATTTGGAAAAAGCTCTTTGGCCCCGACCCGCGCCTGTCGCCGGCGCTGGGCGTATTCGCGGCCGGTCTGGCAATCGGTGTGCTGGCGTGGGCTGTTGCCGACAGCCGCGCACATCAGCAAGCACTCGCCAAGGCCGACTTTGCGATCAGCGACGCGAGCGAATCGATTCAGGCGCGCCTGTACAGCAGCTTCGACGTGGTCTACGGGGCACAAGGTCTTTTCCGTGCGTCCGAGAACGTCAGCCGGGAAGAGTTTTATCGCTACGCGAGCGGCCTCGCACTGGCGGAAAGGCACCCGTCGATCCGATCGCTCAACTATGCGGAGATGGTGCCGGCGGAAGGCCTCAACACCTTCGTCGAGAAGGTGCGCAATGACCGCAGTGTCCGGCCCGGCGGCTATCCCAAATTCGCAATAAAGCCACCCGGTGAGCGTTCCGAATACCTGCCCATCGTTTACACCGACTCTTCGATAGCCGGCGAGACCGCTATCGGGCTCGACCTCATGACGGGAGACCGGCGTGAGTCCGTCGACCGCGCGCGCGATAGCGGCACGCCAGCGCTATCCGGGCGGATTCAGCTTACGAGCGCCGCTGCGGGCGATGCCGGCGTCGGTGTTCGCCTTGCGGTGTATCGCAACGGGATGCCCACGCGCACAGTCGAAGAGCGTCGCGCAGCGTTCGTCGGGGTTGTCAGCACAACGCACCTTGCGCGCGCGCTGGTAGAGGACATCCTTACCCACTCGGCGCTCTCGTCCATGTCGGTACGGCTGTCCGATCGCTTCGCCATTGCCGGTGGGGCGGTTCTTGGTGCGCATCCTGTGGAGCAGCTGCTTTTTCAAACATCGCCGGTTAAAGGTGAATCCACGTCCGAAAACGGCCGCTTCGCGCGCAAGCTCGAGCTCGAGATCGGAGGACGGCGGTGGTACCTGCAGTTCACGGGATCGTCGCGCGACCTGATGACGCCGACCGACAGGATCCTGCCATGGATCCTGCTCATCGGTGCGGTCGTCATGGGTGCCCTTCTCGCAGGCCTGATGCGCTCGCTGTCATCGTCGCGCGAGCGCGCGCAGAAAATGGCCGAGCGCATTACCGAGGACCTGCGCCTGAGCGAAGCCAGGCTTGCCGAAGCGCAGCGCCTCACACAATCGATGATCGAGGCGTTGCCGAACCCGATTTATTTCAAAGGCACCGACGGCCGTTACCGCGGGGTCAATGAAGCGTGGGAGAAGTTTTTCGGAATTTCACGCGATGCGTTCATTGGAAAAACGGTTTACGACCTGTACCCCAACGACAAGCCAGTGGCCGAGCGCCTCGACGCGCGCGACCAGGAGCTTTGGGAGTGCCCCGGTAGCCAGACCTACGAAGCAGTGATTCCCGGCGCGGAAGGGACGCGGCATGACGTCGTCTATTTCAAAGCGACGTATGCCCGCACCAACGGCGCCGTCGCCGGTTTGATCGGAACCATCATCGACATGACGGAGCGCAAGCGCGCCGAGCGCCGTCAGATCATGGAGCACGCGATCACTCGTGTGCTTGCGGAAGCGGATTCGGTCGCGGTCGCGATTCCGATGATCATTAGAACGATTTGCGAGACCATGGGCTGGCATTACGGCGACCGCTATGAATACGATGCCGAAGCGGTCGTGCTGAGACGGCGTGAGTTCTGGGCTGTGGACACTCCGGAGATGCAGGCGTTCGCAATCTCGGCGGCGCATCGCCTGGTGAAACCCGACACAAGTGGAGACGGACTCGTGCGCAGGGCGCATGGTTCAGGGAAACCCGTGTGGATCGCGGATATCTCCAAGCACGGGGGGATGCAGCGGAAGGAGCTCGTCGAACAGGCGGGGCTCCATGGCGCGTTTGCCTTCCCTCTCATTGGCGGAGGGCAGGTGCTCGGCGTCGTGGAATTCTTTCACCGCGACGTGCGCGAACCGGATTCGATGCTCATCCACATCGCCGAGTCGATCGGCAGCCAGATCGGCCAGTTCATCGTGCGCATGCAGGCTGAAGAAGCCGTCAAGTTCGTGGCAATGCACGACTCGCTGACGAACCTGCCGAACCGCGTCATGTTCAACCAGCGCCTCGAGCAGGCGATTGCCCAGGCGCAAAGGCATGAACGCCAGCTTGCGGTCATGTTCCTTGATCTCGACCGCTTCAAGATCATCAACGATACGCTCGGGCACGAAGCGGGAGACGTGCTGTTGCGCGAAGTCGCGCAGCGCATTAGCGATAACCTGCGCACCGGAGACATGGTCGCTCGGCTGGGCGGCGACGAGTTCGTCGTGTTGCTGGAAGACCAGTCCGACCCGGCCGCGCTCGGCGTGGTCGCCGAGAAGCTCATCAATTCGCTTACAGAAAATTTTACGATTTCGGAGCGTGAAGTCCATGTGACCGCGAGCATCGGGATCAGCACGTATCCGGCCGATGCGCAGGACATGCGCTCGCTCATGAAGTTCGCCGACATCGCGATGTATCGCGCGAAGGATCAGGGACGCAACACGTTCCAGTTCTACTCCGACCAGATCAACGTTCACTCGGTCGAGCGGCTGACACTCGAGTCCGATCTTC
>JBKJPI010000129.1:0-6305 GCA_046595235.1 Burkholderiales bacterium
CGGGATCGTTCTTCGCCGCTTCATAGTCGAAGAGGCGGATTACGCGCGCGTTCTTCGGCTGGGGCGGTTTTGCCGGCAGCAAGACCGAGAGAAGACTGTGCGCAACATGCTCTGCGCCGGGAACGTCGAGCTCGGACAGGAGCGCCATTTCTTCCTGCGTCAGCGAGACCTCACCCTCACCACCTACCGGATCCGCGTGCATATTCATCTCCTGTTGCCTCGGAAGCTTTATCGGACGGGCAGCGGAAAACTGAAGTCCGCTCCACGTCGAGCAGCATGGCGCGCAGGCACAATATGCCGCTGACGCCCGGTATACATGGGACATTTGTCACACGGGCGACCGGCGGCCGACGAAGGGTCGTGAATGCGCGATGAGCGGCGCGGGGCTAAGAGCCTGTTATGGACTTTAGCGTGCGCGACGTTGAGCCAAAAGGGTCTGGATGCTAGGCGCGACGAGGCCGCATAGCCCATCTATGCAACGAGGAGCAACGACGCAGACGGGCCGTTTTGGCTCAACCCGCCGGGAACGCGCAGGAACGGCCCATTGCGTTGTCACCACTCGCTTACAGTGTCCCGCACTGCGGCGCGACCGGCTCCTAGCACTGAGCCGTTCCTCCACGTTCGTCGCACACGTTAAAGTCCATAACAGGCTCTAGGCGCTTTCCTTTTCGTACAAGGTCCTGACCACGCGATAGCATTCACATGCCCGTTCTTCGAGTTTTTCTGCGTCGAGGATCGTGATGTGTCCGCGGGAATACTCAATCAGGCCCTGCCGCTGTAAATCCCCGGCGGCCACCGTGACGCCCACGCGGCGCACGCCAAGCATGCGGGCAAGAAACTCGTGGGTCAGGTCGAACTCGTCCGATTTCACACCGTCGCGTGTCATGAGAAGCCATCGCGCGCAGCGCGCTTCGATCGCGTGCAGCGCGTTGCAGGCCGCCGTCTGGCTGAATTGCCCCATGAGCAGGTGGATGTAGCGATAAACCCCCGCCTGGAGCGCGCCGTTGCGCCGAAACTCGCGCTCGAACGATGCGGCTTTCATCCTGAGCGCAGTGCCGGAACCCTGGACAAGCGCCTGAACCGGCGAGCTGCGCACGCCGAGTGCGAGCGGCACGCCGACCATGCCTTCACTGCCCACCAGTCCAACCTCGACCACGGGCCGGTCGGCAAGCTGTGCGAAGAGCGACACGAGACAGTCGACTGGAAAGTACACGTGCCTGATCGGCTCCACCTCCTGGAGAATGTCGCCGAACGTGAGCGACACCGGCTTCATGAGCTTTCTCAGGCGCTCTCGCTCCCGCAGCGGGATTTTCGCGAGCAGCGCATTCGAGCGCGGTGGTATGGCTTCGCGTTCGAGGACTATGCCCGCAGGCGAGAGGCTACGCAGATTCAGCCGAATCGCAGGCGCGAACTGCCTCGACCCAATCGTCGTGCTTGGGATTACCCGCACGCGCGGCGTTCATCAGGGCGACGACGAGACCCAGTGTCGCGCCATCGAGCGCGGAAGCCTCAGCGCGCCGAAATTCTCCGCGATTGTATGTGAGCGAAGTGAGGATGCGGGTGAGCAGGCGTGACTGCGAGAATGCGGGGTTGTCCCTGATCTTCTGTACCGCATGGCTCAACGGATTCTCGACCGGCGGCTTCACATCGAATCGCGCGATTCGCCGCAGCTCGTCCTGAAACTGCTCTCCGGACATCAGGTCACCGGTGCCCGAAGATGAAGAACGTGCGGAGGACTCGCTCACGTCAGAACCCGAACTGCTCATACATCATGTCGCTGATGACGATGCAGCCGATCGCACTTGCCGCGGCAACCAGCAGAGCGAATGGGCTGAAGTCGCCAGGAACGACCGACGCACTGTTAAAAATGGGCGCCACCAGATGCCCGCCGAAAAACGCCCCGACCATGCCAATGACGACCGAGACCACGAGGCCGCGCCCTGAGTTCACATGTAATGCTGAGCAGCCAATCCAGCCGACGACGCCGCCCGCCAGAATCCATAAAACAACGTTCATCGATGCTTCCCAGGTGAGCTGACATTATCCGGACTGCTGTTTGTCGAACATGCAACTTATACGGATACAGCCGGTCCCTCTGTGCGCTAACGCGCATAAGCGCGCCGCCCACCGTATGCGCCAGCACTCGACGGCCCGGCCTGGCGCAGCTCTGTGGTAGCTTTCAGGCCTCCCGCGTTACCTTTAACGGAGGTTTAATGCCCCCCGCAGTTGCCCCCACAGTCAGTCGATCCGGCGCCCAGCTCCTCGTTGATTCGCTGCTCGTGCACGGCGCCGACATGGCTTTCGGTGTGCCGGGAGAATCCTATCTCGCAGTGCTCGATGCGATGCACGACGTGGAGGATCGATTCAGGTTCGTCATCTGTCGTCAGGAAGGCGGCGCCGCAAACATGGCCGACGCTTACGGCAAGCTGACCGGACGCCCGGGGCTTGTCTTCGCGACGCGAGGCCCGGGTGCCACGAACGCGTCACTTGGCATTCATACCTCATTCCAGGATTCGACACCGGTAATCCTTTTCATCGGTCAGGTCGGAAGTGACGTCGCTGAACGCGAAGCGTTTCAGGAGATGGATTACCGGCGGATGTTCGGTCAGATGGCGAAGTGGGTCGCGCAGATCGATCGCGCCGACCGTGTGCCCGAATACCTGAGTCACGCTTTCCATACTGCCGTCTCGGGACGCCCCGGGCCGGTGGTGCTCGCGCTGCCCGAAGACATGCAGACCGACATGGCAACAGTAGCCGACACCGGCCGCTATCAGCGCGTCGCTGCAAACCCTGGCGCGGACCAGATGCGAAAGCTACGTGAGATGCTCTCGCAGGCGCAGCGGCCGATGGTCATCGTCGGCGGCGGCGGCTGGAGCAAATCCGCGTGCGACGATCTCCAGGCGTTTGCGACTACTTACAACCTGCCCGTGGGCTGCTCATATCGCTGTCAGGACCTGATCGACAATCGCGACCCGCATTACGTCGGCGATGTGGCGGTCGGTCTCAACCCGAAGCTTGCGGAGCGTTTCAGGCAATGCGACCTCCTTCTCGTCATCGGCGCGCGACTCGGCGAATGGACGACGGTCAATTACACGCTCTTCGACCTCCCGCGCCTCAAGCAGAAGTTCATTCACGTGCACCCGGGCGCTGAAGAGCTCGGCCGGGTCTATCAGGGCGACCTCCTCATCAATTCAGGCATGCCTGAATTCACGGCGGCTGCGCGCGCGCTCGAGCCGGTGCAACGCGCCTGGGACGACTGGACGCAAAGCGCACGCGCTGACCTGGAAGCATGGCAGCAGCCGGTTAAAGTCCCTGGCGCGGTGAACATGAGCGAAGTGATTCACTTCCTTCGCGGCCGGTTGCCGCGCGATGCGATCATCACGAACGGCGCCGGAAATTTTTCTCTGTGGGCGCACCGGTTCTATCAGTACGGCGGATTCCGCACGCAGCTCGCACCGACGAGCGGCGCGATGGGCTATGGCGTGCCGGCAGCCGTGGCGGCGAAGATCGTTCATCCCGAGCGCACGGTCGTCGCGTTTGCGGGTGACGGCGACTTTCTCATGACCGGACAGGAGCTCGCCACGGCAGCGCAGTACGACGTGAAGGTGCTCTTCATTGTCATCAACAACGGCATGTATGGAACGATACGCATGCACCAGGAGCGCGAATTCCCCGGACGCGTCAGCGGCACTTCGCTCAAGAATCCGGACTTCGCAGCGCTTGCGCGCGCTTACGGGTTGCACGGGGAGACCGTTGAAGCGACGCAGGACTTCGAAGGCGCGTTCGGCCGGGCGCAGAGCGCGAAGACTTCGGCCCTGATCGAAGTTCGTATCGATCCCGAAGCGATCAATCCGAGGACGACGCTGTCGGCGATTCGCGCCGAGGCGATGAAGAGCAAGAACAAATAAAACCGCAGATTCGGGGTGAGATAAACCCATCAATGAGTACTTATGATTCGCTACCTGACTGAAAAAGACGTCCGCCAGCTCCTCACGATGAAAGACGCGGTGGCGCTGGTCGAAGAAGCGCTGAAGGCGCGCGCCGAAGGCCGCGCGACCGACGTTCCGCGCGTGCGAACGCGGGTGCCGCAGGGCACGCTGCACGTGCTGCAGGCTTCCGCACGCGACCTCAATCGCATCGGATACAAGGCGTATTACTCCAGCCCCACGGGTACGCGCTTCATGGTGCACTTATACGACATGGCCAAAGGTCCGCTCGACGCAATGTGCGAAGCGAGCCACCTCGGCATGGTGCGCACTGGCGCCGCAAGCGGTGTCGCGACTCGCTATCTCGCACGCGAGGACGCATCGATTGTGGCAATGATCGGGGCCGGCAAACAGGCAGTCGGGCAGCTTGAAGCGGTTTGCGCGGTCAGAAATGTAAAACAGGTGCGGGTTTGGAGTCGTAAAACTGAGACCTCTCGAAAATTCTGTGACGCGCTGGCTTCTCGCCTCAAAGTGGAGATGACCGTCGTTCCCACCGGCGCGGATGCCGTTCGCGGTGCACACATCGTCAACGTCATCACCAAAGCCGTCAACCCGGTGCTCCTGGGTGAATGGCTCGAGCCGGGCCAGCACATCAATGCCGCAGGATCGAATTCGCTCATCCGGCGCGAGCTCGATAACGCAGCCATCACGCGCGCGGATTACATCACCGTCGATTCGCGCGGCACCGCGAAAAACGAATGCGGCGATCTTCTGCCGCTCGCCGAAACTGGAATCGTCGATTGGGAATCGCTGACTGAGATCGGTGAAGTAATCATCGGACGTGCGCCCCGCCGCACGTCTGCCGATCAGATCACCCTGTACGAATCTCACGGCATGGGAATCCAGGATCTTTACGTTGCAACGAAGCTGGTCGAGCTCGCACGCGCCCAGGGCGTCGGCACCGATTTGCCTGTAGGCTCATGAGCGGTCCGCTCGCAGGTATTCGCGTGCTCGACATGAGCCGCATCCTTGCGGGCCCCTGGGTCGGCCAACTTCTGGCCGATCTCGGCGCCGAAGTCATCAAAATCGAGCGTCCTCGCATCGGTGACGACACGCGCGCCTGGGGTCCGCCTTTTCTGAAAGATCGCGAGGGGAACGACACGGCCGAGTCCGCCTACTTCCTGTCGACGAACCGCGGCAAGAAATCGGTGACGCTCGACATCTCGAATACCGAAGGTCAGAAAATCGCGCGCGAAATCGCTGCGATCTCGGACGTTCTGCTGGAGAACTACAAGGTCGGCGATCTCAAGCGCTACGGCCTTGCATACGAAGACGTGAGTACCCTCACTCCAAAGCTCATCTACTGCTCGATCACCGGGTTCGGGCAGACGGGGCCTTACCGCGACCGTGCGGGATACGACTTCATGATTCAGGGCATGGGCGGGCTGATGAGCATAACCGGTGAGCGCGACGACGCGCCGGGCGGTGGCCCGCAGAAAGTCGGTGTCGCCATCGCCGACCTCATGACGGGCATGTACTCGAGCGTCGCGATACTCGCGGCCCTTCACGAGCGCAGGACAAGTGGTCTCGGCCAGTACATCGACATGGCGCTGCTCGATTCCCAGGTCGCGTGGCTTGCAAACCAGAACGCGAATTATCTGATCGGCGGCAAGCCGCCGCAACGTATGGGCAACGCGCATCCGAACGTCGTGCCTTACCAGACGTTTCCCACGCGCGACGGAGACATGATTCTTGCGGTTGGAAACGATAACCAGTTTCGGAAGTTCTGTGTCGCAGCCGGCATTGCCGAGATCGGTGTGGATCCTCGTTTTGCAGACAACGGCGCGCGCATCGCGAACCGGCAGGCATGCATCGACGCGCTCGCGCCTGCGATCGCGACGAGGACGACGGCCGAATGGATCGCGCTGCTCGAGCCGATCGGCGTCCCCTGCGGGCCGATCAACCAGCTCGATGACGTCTATGCCGATCCCCATGTGCAGCATCGCGGCATGAAGATCCATATGCCGCACCCGCTCGCTGATCTCGTCCCCCTCGTTGCGAATCCGATCAAATACTCCAGATCCACTTTGAGCTACGACACCCCGCCGCCGCTGCTCGGCGAGCACACTGAACAGGTCCTTGGTGATCTCCTCGGCAAATCCGCAGCCGAAATCGCTACACTGCGCGAGCAGCGCGTCATCTGAATCGGCCCGGGTGTGACCCCATTGAGCGACAGGAATGTCGCTTGCTCAGAAACCGGTAACCCCCTAAAGGAGCGATCCATGCCCCCTCTCATCCTCATCGGCGCTGCCATCGGCGGCCCCGCCATGTTCTTCCTGGACTCGGAAAAAGGACGCCGTCGCCGGGCCCTGGTGCGAG
>JBKJPI010000183.1:0-4351 GCA_046595235.1 Burkholderiales bacterium
CTCCCGCCTCCTTGCTCACTCTCTTCCAGCGCACGACTTCGTTCCTGAACAAGGTGCTGAACTCGGACGCAGTGCCGCCTACGGGTACGAGGCCGAGTCCGTTCAGGCGATCGCGCACGTCGGCCTGCTTCAACGCGCGATTGATATGCGTGTTCAGGAAATCGACGATGCCGCGCGGCGTGCCCGCCGGTGCTAGGATCGCGTTCCAGACGATCACTTCGAACCCCGGCACGCCGGATTCGACGAAGGTGGGAACGTCCGGCGCGACCTCGACGCGTTTCGCGCTGGTCATGCCGAGCGCCCGCAACTTGCCGGCTTTCACGTGCGGCAGGAGTGCGGCGGACTGGTCGAAGACGGATTGCACCTCACCCGCAGTGGCTGCCGTAACGGAAGGCGCGCCGCCCTTGTACGGCACGTGCACGAGATCGATCTTCGCCACCGACTTCAAGAGCTCTCCCGCAAGATGCGTGATCGTCCCCTGGCCGGCCGATCCGTAGCGAACCTGGCCAGGCTTCGCCTTCGCGAGGCCAATGAACTCCTGCACGGATTTCGCGGGCACCGAAGGGTGCACCCCGAACATGAGCGGCGTCTGCGCCACGATCGCAACCGGGGCAAAGTCCTTCGCCGCGTCAAACGGCAGATTGGGATAGATCGATGCGGCGACGACGGTCGACACGCTCGTCACGAGCAAGGTGTAGCCATCGGGCGTCGCGCGCGCCACCAGGCCTGCGCCGAGCGTCGTGCCGGCGCCGGGCCGGTTGTCGACGATCACCGGCTGTCCCCACTCCCTGGAGAGTTCCTGCGCCACGGTGCGGCCGACGATATCCACCGGACCGCCGGGCGCGAACGGATTGATGAGCCGCACCGGTTTGGTCGGATACGCCTGTCCCAAGCCCGCCGACGTGCTCTTGGCCTGCGCCGCCGCCAACGCCGGCCCCATCGCGACGATTACAAGCGCCGCTGCCAGGTACTCCAATCGCCGATTGTTCGATTGCATGCGTGGCATCATTCATCTCCCCGAAAGTACGTTCCCTCTTCCCCGGGCGAAGTATAGGCGGCGCCCCGGAAGTGGTTCTGGTCCGGGGGTGAGGGAAACTATAATCTCCGCCGCGCACAAACGGGGAACACCATGCAACTACGCCGCCTTGCTTCATACGCCGTGCTCGCCTGCATCGCCGTATTCACAGCCGCGGGCGCACGCGCTCAAAGCTATCCGTCCAAGCCCATTCGCGTCATTCACGGCTTCGCGCCGGGCTCCGCGATCGACGTATTCTCGCGGCCGCTCGCGCAAAAGCTTTCCGAAGCGCTCGGCCAACCCGTCCTCGTCGATGCCCGGCCGGGCGCGACCGGCACGATCGCGAACGAGCTCGTGTCCAAGGCGGCGACGGACGGCTACACGCTGCTTGCGGCACCAGGCTCCGCGATGGCCTCGACACCGCATATCTACGCGATCCGCTACAAGCCGCTCGATTTCACGCCGATCGTCCAGATCTCCGATTTCTCTTACGTGCTCATCGCGCATCCCGCCGTCCCGGTGAGGAGCGCCCGCGACCTCATCGCGCTCGCGAAGGCGAAACCCGGCGTGCTCACGTTCGGATCGACGGGTGTCGGCTCGGGATTCCATCTCGCGGGCGAGCTCTTCTCCTCGATGGCCGGGATCAAGCTTCTGCACGTGCCCTTCAGGGGCGGCGGCACGGCGGCCGTCGTCGACGTCGTCGCCGGCCGCGTCGACATGATGTGGGACAGTCTCGGTGTCGTGCGTCCGTACGTGCAGGCGGGAAGGCTGCGGTTGGTCGGCGTGACCGGCGAACGTCGCGCTGCCGCGCTGCCCGACGCGCCGACGCTCGCGGAAAGCGGGCTCCCCGGCTATCACATCACCGGCTGGCACGGCATCCTCGGCCCGCCCGGACTGCCGCGTGACATCGTCAACACGCTCAACACGACGATCGCGAAAATCCTTGCGGCGCCGGATATGAAAGACCTGTGGGGCACGCTTGCGATGGAGGTCGTGCCGAACACGCCGGAACAGTTCGGCGCGAGACTCAGGGCCGACTACGAGAAGTACGGCACGCTCATCAAAACGATCGGACTCAAGCCTCAGAACTGATACGACGATCTCGAGCCGGAGGTATGACCGAACGCGGGTCGTGAACTCGAGGCGTGCGCGAAGTCGCCGTGTTCCACACCAGTGTCCACTTTGTGTGGCTCATGCCGCGCCCGTGTCACGGCAGCCGCGACAGAAACTGCGCCATTGCTTCGATGTCGCTATCGGACACGCCGTAAAGCGCCGCGGCCATGATGGTGTCGCCGCCTTTGCGTGTGCCGTCGCGGTAAGCCCGCATCTCCGCGCTCAGGTACTCGGAGCGCTGCGAAGCAAGGCGCGGCACCTGCCGCTGACCTTTGAAGTCCGCAACGTGGCACACGCCGCAGCGCAGCGCGTTCGCGCGCTCGAGGCCGCGCTGCACGACTTTCGGATCGGGCGTGCCGGTTTCCATGGATTTCGCCTGCAGCTTTGAAAAGTGCTCGGCGAGCCGGACGATCTCCGAGTCCTTCATGCCTTTTACAATCGGCAACATCTGCGGCGAGGGACGCAGCTCCTCGCGTATCAGCACGAGCTGGTTTTCGATAAAGAGATTCGGCTGCCCCGCAAGCGACGGCGTGCCGGAGATAACCGAATTCCCTCCGCGACCGTGGCACGCGGTGCAGGTTTCTTGCGCCGCGATCTCTGAAATAAAAACGGCGGCGAGCAAGCCTGCTGCCCACCGCCGGATGCGAAGCCGCATTACCGGGCGGCGGCGCCGGCGCCGGCCGATTTCTGGTAACTGATGCGATAAATCGCGCCGACCTGCTCGTCGCTCACGAGCAGCGAGCCGTCGGGCATCTGCGCGATGTACGCGGGCCGTCCCCAGAACTTGTAGCTGTCGCTGCTCTCGTTGAAACCGGTGAGGAACGGCGTTATTTTCGCGCCTTTGCCATCCGCGCTCGCCCTGACGTTGACGACGTCGAAGCCGGTTGGTTGGGTGCGATTCCACGAGCCTTTGCGCGCAATGAACATGGTGTTCTGGTACTCGGCGGGAAACATCGTGCCGGTATAGAACTTCAGACCCATCGCTGCCGCATGCGGGCCCATCAGCGCCACGGGGCGCGTGACGCCTTTGCACCCATCCTGCTTCTGGAAGTCCGTGTCCGGCTTGCCGTCCGCGTGGCAATACGGGAACCCGAAGTTCTCGCCGGACTTGCTGAGGCGGTTCAGCTCGTCATCGGGGCCGTCGTCGCCCAGCCAGTCGCGGCCGTGGTCCGTGAACCACAGCTCGCGAGTCTTCGGATGCCAGTCGAAGCCGACCGAGTTGCGCACCCCTGTCGCGATGACCTCCTTACCCGAACCGTCCGCGTTGTAGCGCCGGATCTGTGCGTATTCGTTCGTCGGCTCGCAGATGTTGCACGGCGCGCCGAACGGCACGTAGATCTTGCCGTCGGGACCGAACGCGACGTACTTCCAGTTGTGATGCTGCATGGGGGGCAGCTCGAACTTCGCCGTGAGATCCTGCGCCTGAGCGCCGGCGTTGCCGGCTATGCCGTCATACTTGAGCACCTTGTCGATCGCGAACACGTAAAGCGCGCCGTCCTTGTACGCGACGCCTGCGGGCTGGGTCAGCTTATCGACGACGGTGCGGACCGTGCGCCTGCCACCCTCATCGGTGACTTCGTAGACGCGCCCGATGGCGCGAGTGCCGACGTAGACTTTTTTCGCATCGTCGGACAGCGCCATCGCGCGTCCGCCCGGCAGGCCCGTCGCCCAGAGCTCGACTTTGAAACCAGGCGGCGCCTTGAGCTTCTCGACCGGAATGTCGCTCGGCAGCGTCTCGGTCATCTTGCCCGCGTGCGGCGCAAGCTTCGAATCCTTGTACTTCTCCGAGATACCCTGCTTCCAAGCGGGCGGCGGAGCAGGCTTGTCCTGAGCCAGAGCGTTGACAGTGAACGCGGCTGCAATGGCGGCGCCAATAAGAATACGCATCGTCGTTCTCCTTCGTTTCCAGGGAGGACCGATATTAGGGATTCTCTGCAAAGCTGTCACCGGGAGGCACCAAACGCTGAGCACCACCCCCGATGCTTTTGCCAAATTCATCGCGTGCGAGGACGTTACGCGCGCATGCCTGGACCGTATAGCGGAACATGCGTCACAGCCCCAAAAAGACAAAGGGCCAGCCTTTTATGAGCTGGCCCTCCACGACGAAGACTGGTAGGAGGTGCGAGATTCGAACTCGCGACCAACGGATTAAAAGTCCGCTGCTCTACCGACTGAGCTAACCTCCCCTAAAGAGCGCGCGATTCTACCTGCGCGGGCGATAAG
>JBKJPI010000017.1:0-7621 GCA_046595235.1 Burkholderiales bacterium
GCGAACCGCGCGGGGAGCGTCGAACCGTCTTTCGGGCCGAGGCCGTCTTTGGATGCTTCGTCGAAACATTGAAGTGCACGTTCGGTGACGGGCAGCGAGGCGCCGAGCGCGCGCCCTTCCTCGATCATGGTGCGCAGGTCCTTCCGGATCGAGTCGACGTCGAAGGTGACCGGGGTGATCTCCTTACCCTGAAGCGCTGCCGCGAGCGCGGGCCCGCGCACCTTGAGCACGTTCGGGCCGCCGGACGTATCGGAGAGGATGTCCATCACTCGCGCTGGATCGAGCTTCAGCGGCTCGATGAGACGTAATGCTTCGCCGAGAGACTGCCAGTAGACGAGTAGCGGCAGGTTGATCGCGAGCTTCATCCGCGCGCCGCTACCGACAGGGCCGACATGCTCGACCCGGCGGCACAGCTGATCGAGAACCGGCTTCGCACGCACGACGTCGTCGGCCTCGCCCCCGACGAATCCGATCAGTTTGCCATCGCGTGCGGGCGCAGTGGAACCGCCCACGGGGCAATCGACGAGTGCGGCGCCCTTCGCTTTGACTGCTTGCGCGAGCCTCTCTTCCACCTCGGGCCGCACTGTGCTCATCTCGACGAAGAGCTTTCCCTTCACGTCTCCGGAGAGAAGGCCCGAGGCGCCCGTATATGTCGCCTGAATGGCGCTGCCATCCGTCAGAATACTGATGACGAGCTCACATGCGCTCGCCAGCTCGCGTGGGGTTGCGGCGACCCTGGCGCCGGCTTCAGCCAGCGGCTTCGTCTTTTCCGCGCTTCGGTTCCATACGGTCACCTCGTGACCGACGCTGATCAGCCGCTGCGCCATTGCAGCGCCCATCCTTCCGGTTCCGGCGACACCAATTTTCAATCCGTCCTCCTGTTTCGTTGTAAGCGGCTTCGACAACCGCGCGCGCGAGGCATACCGCCCAATCAATTTAGAATATAGCAGCTTGACCCGGGTTCTTGAGCGAAAGGAAAAGGATGGCAGAAGTCGTGAGTGAAGTGCGCGACGGCATGCGCGTCGATTGGGACGTCGGCATCGAGATGGACGACGGCCTCGTGCTGCGCGCGGATATTTTTCGCCCCGTCGCGGATGGCCGCTACCCCGTGATCCTCACGTATGGCCCGTACGCGAAAGGTCTGTCATTCCAGGAGGGCTATCCCAGCGCGTGGCAGCGCATGGTCTCCGAGCACCCCGACGTCGCTTACGGTTCCACGAATAAGTATCAGAACTGGGAAGTATTGGACCCGGAGAAATGGGTTCCTGACGGTTACGTCTGCGTGCGCGTCGATTCACGCGGCACCGGCCGCTCCCCGGGGCACGTCGACCCGTTCTCACCGCGCGAGACGAAGGACTTCTATCGGTGCATCGAGTGGGCCGGCGTGCAACCGTGGTCGAACGGCAAGGTCGGTCTCAATGGCGTGTCCTACTACGGCACGAATCAGTGGCAGGTTGCCTCACTGCAGCCGCCGCACCTGGCTGCGATGTGCGTGTGGGAAGGCGGAGCCGACTGGTACCGCGACATGACGCACCACGGCGGCATCCTCAACACCTTTTTCGGCAACTGGTACGACATGCAGGTGAAAACGGTACAACACGGCCTCGGCGAACGCGGCCCGGTCAGCACGGTGACCGGGCAGCTCGTGTGCGGCGATGAAACGCTTTCCGACACGGCGCTCGCGGCGCAGCGCTGCGACTTCGGAGACGAGATCCTCGCGCATCCTCTGGACGACGACTATCATCGCGCGCGCTCACCCCGATGGGAAAAAGTAACCGCACCGCTGCTCACCGCGGCTAACTGGGGCGGCCAGGGGCTGCACCCGCGCGGCAACTTCGAAGGCTTCACGCGTGCAGGGTCGAAAGACAAGTGGATCGAAGCGCACGGGCTCGAGCACTGGACGCATTTCTATACCGATTACGGCGTGAAGCTGCAGAAGCGCTTCTTCGGCCACTTTCTCAAGGGTGAATCGAAAGGCTGGCAGGAGCAGCCACGCGTCCAGTTGCAGGTGCGTCATGTCGACCGGTTCGTCGAGCGCCACGAGAACGAATGGCCGATCGCACGCACGCGCTGGACGAAACTTTATCTCGATCCCGCCGGGCAGCTCAACCGCGAAGCGTGCAAGACTGCCGAAGCCGTGACGTTCGACGCCCTCGGCGAAGGGTTGACCTTCGTCTCGCGTCCGCTCGACAGCGAAACCGAGATCACGGGGCCGATGGCAGCGCGGCTCTTCGTTTCGTCTTCGACCACCGACGCCGACATCTTTCTCGTCTTTCGCGTATTTACGCCGGACTTGCGCGAAGTGGTGTTCATGGGCGCCATCGATCCGCACACGCCCGTCGCACAGGGGTGGCTCCGCGCTTCACACAGGAAGCTCGATCCGAAGCTTTCGACGCCGTGGCGGCCGTATCACACCCACGACGAGCGCCTCCCTCTGCGGCGCGGAGAAATCGTTGCACTCGACGTCGAGCTCTGGCCTACGAGTATCGTCGTGCCCGCGGGATACCGAGTCGCCCTGACTGTCCGGGGGAAAGACTACGAATTTGCGAAGTCCACAGGCGCGCGACTCTCGAACTTCAAGAACGAGCTCAAGGGTTGCGGTCCATTCCTGCACGACGACCCGCGCGACCGTCCAAAAGCGGTTTTCGGCGGACGCACGACCGTCTACACCGGGCCGCAGCATCTGGCCTACGTGCTGATGCCCGTCATTCCACCGCGTTGATCAGCGAAATAATGCAGTATGTTGCTCATGTGCCGATCTCTGTAATCCCACCCGTTGAGGAGGTTCGATGCTGAAGCTTTACGGTTTCTGGCGTTCGCTGGCGACGTGCCGCGTTCGCATTGCGTTGCAACTGAAAGGCATGCCTTTCGAGGAAGCGCAGATCAACCTCATGAAAGGCGACCAGCACGCGGAAAGCTACACCTCGATCAACCCGCAGGCCGTTGTCCCATCGCTGGTGATCGACGACGACGCACCGCTTTTCCAGTCCATGGCGATTCTCGAATACCTCGATGAATGTTATCCGAAGCCGCCGCTGTTGCCGGCCGATCCTCGTGGACGTGCGCGCTGCCGCGGCATCGCGCAGATCATCGTCTCCGATACGCATCCGCTCATGGTGCCTCGGGTCCGCGAGTTTCTCGAGAAGGACTTTGGCCTGGACGAGCCGACGCGCAACCGGTGGCTCGAAAACTGGGCGACGAAAGGACTGAAGGCCGTGGAAGCACAATTGAGCGCTGGAAGTGCGACCGGACGCTTCTGCCACGGCGACCAACCGACGATCGCCGATATCTGTGTCTCATCCCAGGTGTTCGGCGCTCAGCTTTTCGGCTTCGACACGTCGAGCGTGCCTAACGTGATGCGGGTTTTCGCAGAGTGCATGAAGCTCGACGCGTTCGAGAATTCGCAGCCGCTGAAGCAACCGGGGGCACCTGCCCCGCAGCGATGATGCCAAGCGTGCGACGCGTCGCACGCAGCCGCGGGCTCGGCGAACGAACTCCTTTCCTACGGTGTGTAGCGTATTACCGACTTGATCCGGAATCCGTTCTCAGCACCCCTCGTCAACCCGGATGCCGGCGTGCGCAAAAAACGAAGATGGGAAAACGGCTATTCGACCTTGAGCTTCGCCAGCTTGATCGCCTGGCCCATGCGTGCGTAATCATCATTGATCACGCGCAGCATTTCCTGCGGCGTACTGATGATGGTCTCCCCGCCGGCGCGCTCCATGAATTCGCGCGTCTGCGGCTCGCTCAGCGCTTTTTGCATCGTCGTGCGGACTTTGTCGAGGATCGGTTGCGGCGTGCGCCTCGGCGCCATGAGCCCCGCCCAGCCGGTCGAGACGTAACCCGAAACGCCTGATTCGATGACCGTTGGCAGGTCCGGCGTCAGCGGGGAACGCTTCTCCCCTGCTGTCGCGATCGCGCGCAGCCGTCCGGATCTCACGTGGCCGGTCAAAGCCGGCGCCGGCGCGATGGTGATTTGCGCTTCATTGCCCATCACCGCGATCAGCGATGCGCCGCCCTTGTAAGGGACATGCACCACGTCGATACCGGCCATATGCGTAAACAATACGCCGGCGAGATGGCTCTGGAAGCCCGCACCCGCGTTCGCCATGTTGTATTTACCCGGGTTCGCTTTTGCCAGCGCGATGAAATCCCTGACCGTCTTTACCGGGAATGACGGGTTCACCACCACGACGTTCTGAGTCACCGCAAAGAGCGAGATCGGCAGGAAATCCTGCGTCGGATGGTAGTTGAGCTTGCGATAGATCTGGGGGGCGATCACCTGCATTCCAGTGGAGCTCACAAGGAGCGTGTAGCCATCCGGCGCGGCCTGGGATGCGATCTCGCCGCCGATAGTTCCGCCTGCCCCCGCCCGATTGTCGGCAACGAACTGTTGTCCCATGAGCTCGCTCATGCGTGTTGCGAGAATGCGTGCGAGGGTATCGACTGAAGTTCCGGTGGTCTGCGCAATGATGAAGCGCACCGGCCGGCTCGGATAAGTCGCAGCCGCGTCGGCGGCGACTGCAGCCAAGCTCCAGGACGACGCGCACAACGCGAGCCCCAGCGCTCTACAGGTCGTCTCAAGCATGAAGACTCCTCCGGAATCGTTATGAATTTACTGTAGCACAGCGTGAGATGCATCGATCGGGCTTTGGGCCGCTGCGTTTTTCCCCGCAGCGTGGGAGCCGGCGCGCGATTGTCTCGCCCTATTGGCGTTATTAACAAACTTTACTTCCTCTATCGAATGGCGTGGCGTATCTTTCGCACCCCCGAGACAAGGCTCTCGCAACATCACAGGAAAATGAAACATGAAGACAGTAGGCGACAAACTCGAAGCTTTCAGCGTGACCGGCGTTAAACCAGGTTTCAACCAGCACGAAGAGAAAGGCCAATCGGCTTTCGAAGCCATCACGGAAAAGTCGTTCTCCGGCAAGTGGAAGGTGATTTACTTCTACCCGAAGGATTTCACGTTTGTGTGCCCGACGGAGATCACCGGCTACGCCAGCCTCGCGAAAGATTTCGCGGACCGTGATGCGGTGTTGCTCGGCGGCTCGACCGACAACGAGTTCAGCAAGCTTGGCTGGCGGCGCGAGCACAAGGATCTCAAAGGGCTCAATCACTGGCAGTTCGGTGACACCCGTGGCTCGCTCGTCGATCAGCTCGGCGTTCGCGACAATGAAGCCGGTGTGGCGCTGCGTGCGACCTTCATCGTGGATCCGGAGAATACGATCCAGCACGTGACGGTGAACAACCTCAACGTCGGCCGTAATCCGGAAGAAACGCTGCGCATCCTCGACGGCCTTCAAACCGACGAGCTCTGCCCCTGCAACCGCGACGTGGGCGGCGAAACGCTCAAGGCGGCGTAAGGACGGCAGCCCTTCGCTGCGCGGTAATGCACCTGCGCCCAAAGCGCGGGTGTTTTTTCTGAAAGGCATCCCAATGGAATTCTTAAGCGCGCTCAAGGAGCGCATCCCTGACTACGCCAAAGACATCCGGCTCAACCTGGATGGGGTCATCGCTCGCAGCAGCCTCGAAACCGCGGACGCCGTCGGCGCCGCACTCGCGGCCGCCTATGCAGCAAAGTCAAAGACCATCGTCGACGCTATCCGCAATTCGGGTGCCCTGACTGAGGTGGACGTGAACGCAGTGCTTTCCGCTGCCGCGCTGATGGGTATGAACAACGTGTACTACCCCTACGTCGAGATGGCGGACGACGAGGATCTGAAGACGCAGCGGGCGGAGCTCCGCATGAACGCCTACGCCACGCATGGCGGCGTGGACAAGAAGCGCTTCGAGCTTTTTGCGCTGGCCGCAAGCATCATCGGCAAGTGCCACTTCTGCGTGCTGTCGCATTACAAGATGCTGAAAGAGAACGGCTTCACCGCGCAGCAGCTACGCGATGTGGGCCGGATCGCGGCGGTGATCAACGCCGCAGCGCAGGCAATCACTGCTGAGGGCGACCTAGCGGATTGAAAAAACTCTTGCGTTCGCTGGAATGACGTCGAGTGCGGCGCCCACGCGCCGTCATCTCCAATCCTCTACACCTGACGTCATTCCGGCATCGCGCTCATGTTGCGTCCTGCGCCGCCATGCTCTTTCTGTGGGCATCCATGCCCTCGCGCGCCTCCGCCAGTGCGACCTTAAGCTGTTTGTTGAGCCATTGCTTGTTCGCGGCGAAGGCCGAAGCATCTTTCTGCACGAACACCGCAGCGACTCGCATCGCTTCTTTGTCGAGCTCCGCGCGAGGCACCACGCTCGTCAGCAAACCTTTTGACTGCGCCTCCGCCGCCGGCATGCGTCGACCGGTCTGCACGAGATCGGTCGCCAGAGCGAGGCCGCCAACGTGGCTCGCGATCGCCACACCCGGGAAAGTCGCCATGCCAAGATTGATCTCCGGCAGCGAAAGCTCGGCGCTATCCACAGCGACGCGGGCATCTGCGACCAGCGCGAGCATTGCACCGCCGCCACTCGCGATCCCGTTCAGCACGGCGATCACGGGCTTCGGACAATCCATGATGCCGTTGAGCAGCGCGAAGAGCGCTGCACCCCGACGCTTGCGATGCGCGGCCATGTCGCCATCTTGCGGCTTCACACGCACGTCCGCGCCGGCACAGAATACCTTCTCGCCAGCGCCGCTGATGATGACCGCCCGTACATCCGTATCAGCCGCGGCATCTTCAAGGGCTTTCGCCGCACCTTCCATCATCTCCACAGTCAGTGCGTTCGCTTTCTCCGCGCGATCGAGTGTGATCCACGCGCAGCCGCCGCGATTCTCAATCGAAAGATTTGCGTGCGTGGTCATCGTTGATTGTCCAATATGGGGTAAAGGCTATGGATGTTAAGCGTAGCGAAGAGGGGGGCGCGTGCGTAAAATGCCGACAAATCATAGGTGTAATTGGCAGCTGCGAGCAATCGGCACTGGCCATCGCACCTCACCCAACCGTGGCGGACGGCCTGGAGCCTGTCTGACGGCACTTCCCGACGATGACCGCTGCGCCCAACCCGACAGGAGAAGCCAAAGCATGAACGTGAAGCTCAGCATCGACAACGGCCTGGCGACAGTGACGCTCGACCGCACGGAAAAGATGAACGCGCTGTCGGAGGACATGTACACCGATCTCACGCGCATCTTCGCTGAGCTGCAAACGGATGATAACGTGCGCGCGGTCATCCTCACCGGCGCCGGGAAAGCGTTCTGCTCGGGCAGCGACGTCGGCAGCATGACCAACGTCGACATGATCTCGAATCGAGAGCGCATGAAGCGCCGCCATCGGATGATCCTGAACCTGGTCAACCTGGAGAAGCCGGTCATCTGCGCAGTCAACGGCGCCTGCGTGGGCATCGGTTTCTCGGTCGCGCTTGCGTGCGACCTCATCATCGCTTCCGACAATGCGAAGTTCTCGCAGATCTTCAAGAAAATAGGCCTCGTTCCGGACGGCGGCTCGATCTTTTTTCTCGTCCAGCACCTTGGAATCGCACGCGCGAAAGAGCTGGTTTACACCGCACGGATGCTGCCGGCGCAGGAAGCGCACGAGTGGGGCATGGTGACGCAGGTCGTACCCCAGGTTGAGCTCATGGCTGCGGCAAACACGCTCGCGCGAGAGCTCGCGGACTCGGCGAC
>JBKJPI010000029.1:0-19339 GCA_046595235.1 Burkholderiales bacterium
GGGCTCCGGTGCGACGCTGCTCTCGCGCGAAGATGTAATGGAAGGCGTGCCTGAAATGATTCCCGACATTCAGGTTGAGGCGACGTTTCCCGACGGCACCAAGCTTGTCACCGTGCACAACCCGATCCCGTGAGTAAGAGCGAGCGTCCATGATTCCCGGCGAATTGAAAGTGGCGGGAGGTGATATCGAGCTCAACGCGGGCCGCCGTGCGGTGACGCTCGAAGTCACGAACACCGGTGATCGGCCCGTTCAGGTGGGCTCCCACTATCACATGTACGAAACGAACGCGGCACTCCAGTTCGAGCGCGCACGCGCTTATGGATGCCGGCTAAACATCGCCGCAGGCACGGCCGTGCGATTTGAGCCCGGACAGATGCGCACAGTAGAAGTGATCGAGATCAGTGGCGAGTGCAAGGTGTACGGCTTCAACGGCGCCGTCATGGGTTCGCTCGGAGCCCGTCGCCCGTGACCCGCATCTCACGTCAGGCATATGCGGAAATGTTCGGTCCCACAACGGGGGATCGCATCCGGCTAGCGGATACCGAGCTCTGGATCGCGGTCGAGAACGACTACACGGTTTACGGTGAAGAAGTGAAGTTCGGCGGCGGCAAGGTGATACGCGATGGCATGGGGCAGAGCCAGCGCCTCGCAGCAGACGTCGCTGACACCGTCATCACCAATGCCCTCATCGTCGATCACTGGGGCATCGTCAAGGCCGATATCGGGCTCAAGAACGGACTGATCTGGAAGATCGGCAAGGCGGGCAACCCCGACATACAGCCTGCAGTGACCATCCCCCTCGGCGCGGCCACAGAGGTGATCGCTGGTGAAGGGATGATCGTCACGGCCGGTGGGATTGATTCGCACATCCACTGGATCTGTCCGCAGCAGATCGAAGAAGCGCTGATGAGCGGCGTCACGACGATGCTGGGCGGCGGCACCGGCCCGGCGACGGGCACTTACGCGACGACGTGCACGCCCGGGCCCTGGCACCTGAATTCGATGCTGTGCGCCGCCGAGGCGTTTCCGATGAACCTCGGTTTTTTCGGCAAGGGCAATGCGAGTCTCCCCGATCCGTTGAGGGAACAGGTAAGAGCCGGCGCGATCGCGCTCAAGCTGCACGAGGACTGGGGCACGACGCCCGCGGCGATCGACAATTGCCTCAACGTCGCAGACGAGATGGACGTTCAGGTCGCCATCCACAGCGACACGCTGAACGAATCGGGCTTCGTCGACGACACCATACGCGCCATCAAGGGACGCACCATCCACACTTTCCACACCGAAGGCGCCGGCGGCGGTCACGCGCCCGATATCATCAAGATGTGCGGCGAGCCGAACGTGCTGCCTTCATCGACGAATCCCACACGTCCATACACGGTCAACACCATCGCCGAGCATCTCGACATGCTGATGGTGTGCCACCACCTCGACCCCGCGATTGCGGAAGATGTGGCGTTCGCCGAATCACGCATTCGCCGCGAGACCATCGCCGCCGAAGACATCCTGCACGACCTCGGCGCATTCAGCATGATGTCTTCGGATTCGCAGGCCATGGGGCGCGTCGGCGAAGTGATCATCCGCACCTGGCAGACCGCGCACAAGATGAGGCTGCAGCGGGGAAGCCTCGAAAGCGACCCGGCTACGAGCGACAACGCGCGCGTGAAACGCTATATCGCCAAATACACGATCAACCCGGCGATTACACATGGCATCTCGCACCTCGTTGGATCGATACAGGAAGGGAAGCTCGCCGATCTCGTGATCTGGAAGCCCGCTTTCTTCGGTGTGAAACCGGCACTCATCCTGAAGGGCGGCATGATTGCGGCGGCCGCCATGGGAGACCCGAACGCATCGATTCCCACGCCGCAGCCCGTACACTACAGGCCGATGTTCGGCGCATTCGGAAGCGCGCTCAAAGGCTGTATCACCTTCGTGTCGCAGGCCGGCATCAGAAACCCGCATCTGCAGGCGCTCAAGCTGACCAAACGGCTCGAGCCGGTGAAGAACACGCGCAGCCTTCGAAAGAGCGACATGGTGCACAACGACTACCAGCCTCGCGTCGAGGTCGATCCCGAAACGTATGACGTGCGCGCGGACGGTCAGCTTCTCACGTGCGAGCCGGCGACAGTGCTTCCGATGGCGCAACGTTATTTTCTATTCTGATGAGCACGGACTGTTTTCACCGGATGTCGAATTGATCGAGCTCACCCGCAGGCTTCAGCGCACTGACGCTCCCGTGCAATCGCAGGCGCGCGTGAGGCTCGCATTCGATCTTCGCCAGAAGAGCCGGCTGCGCACGCAGCTCGAAAGCGGCGAGGACGCATGGCTCGAGCTTCAGCGGGGCGAGATCCTCCGCGGCGGTGATCTGCTGCTTTCGACGGACGGCCGTGTGGTGGAAGTCATTGCGCAACCCGAGGCGCTTCTCCATGTCGAATGCGATACGCCGCAAGGTCTCGTGCGTGCGGCGTATCACCTGGGTAACCGGCATGTACCGGTACAGACCGAAGACGGCTACCTGCGTCTTGCGTGCGATCATGTCCTTCAGCAGATGCTGGAAGGACTGGGAGCCCGGGTGAGCGTGATCGAAGCACCGTTCGAGCCGGAGGCGGGGGCTTATGCGCCGCATGCGCATCGCGAAACGGGATCGCAGAAGGGCCGCATTCACGAGTACGGCTCACGCCACCGGGCTCCATGAGCGATCACGACGCGCTCGCGCTCACGAAGCTTCTGCAGCTTGCGAGCCCTGCGCTCCCGGTCGGTGCATACAGTTATTCCCAGGGACTCGAATCTGCGATCGCGAGCGCAGTGGTCACGGACGCGGCGAGCGCGCAAAGCTGGATCGAAGACGTTCTGCACCTGTCCATTGCAACGATGGATGCGCCGATTTTCCTGCGGTTGTGCGCAGCTTGGTCGAATGCAGACGCGGGAGCCGCCGAACACTGGAGCGCGCTTTTTCTTGCCAGCCGCGAG
Organism: Burkholderiales bacterium; assembly: GCA_046595235.1. GTDB lineage: Bacteria > Pseudomonadota > Gammaproteobacteria > Burkholderiales > SG8-41 > JAQGMV01. Next base: position 2,975 of record JBKJPI010000029.1, read on the forward strand.
TCCGCCGAATTGCGGGCCGAGACGGTTCAGATGGGGTACTCGCTGGTACGACTCATGGACGAATTGGGTGAAGCACATCCTTTTGAATCGTGGGATGAAGTCCCGTTTCCCGCGGCGTTTACGTGCTGCGCCGTGCGCTGGAACATCGAGCCGCGGCGCGCGCTCGTCGGTTACCTGTGGTCGTGGGCCGAGAACCAGGTGATGGCCGCGGTCAAGGCGATTCCCCTGGGGCAGAGCGCGGGACAGCGTCTCCTGCTTGCACTGGGCCCCATCGTGGCCGAGCGCGCCGCGCGCGCCGAAACCATTGCCGATGACGCCCTGGGCAATCTGTCGCCCGGTCTTGCGCTCCTCTCGGCTCAGCATGAAACGCAGTACAGCCGGCTATTCAGATCATGAGTGAATCTCAATCCATCAATACGATTCCGGAAAAAAAACGCGGCGTCGCGCTGCGCGTGGGCATCGGCGGGCCTGTCGGTTCGGGCAAGACGGCGCTCACGCTCGCGCTCTGCAAAGCGTTGCGCTCGCGTTACGAGCTCGCGGTCGTGACCAACGACATCTACACCGAGGAAGACGCGCAGTTCCTGGTGCGCAACGAAGCTCTAGTGCCGGAGCGCATCATCGGCGTCGAAACCGGAGGGTGCCCGCACACGGCGATTCGCGAGGACGCGTCGATCAACCTCGAAGCTGTAGCCCGTCTCAATCGACGCTTTCCCAACCTCGATCTCGTCATGATCGAGTCCGGCGGCGACAATCTCGCGGCCACTTTCAGCCCGGAGCTTTCCGACCTGACGTTGTATGTGATCGATGTGGCGGCGGGGGACAAGATTCCGCGCAAGGGCGGGCCGGGTATCACCAAGTCGGATCTGCTCATCATCAACAAGATCGATCTTGCACCGATGGTGGGCGCGTCGCTGGAAGTGATGGACCGCGATGCGAAAAAGATGAGAGGCGACCGACCGTTCGTATTCACCAATCTCAAGACCGGGCACGGCCTCGAAACAATCGTGCAATTCATCAAAGTGCAGGGGTGTCTGCGTTGACCGCGTCGAGCGGCGACACGGATGGACGGAGCCTGCGCCAAGGCCTATGGCGGGTCGTCAAAGAACGGACAGGTCAGGCCGCAAGGCACTCTATCTATTCCCGACGCTTGCGGCGCCTCGTAACCTGCCGGCCCCGGACCTTGGCAGGCGCCGGTTCGGAGTACTCCGGACCCATAATCTCGCGCTTCAGGCTCGAGAGTCTCGCGGATCGGTCAGCGTAGGACATTCGCTTCAGGGCTTTCTCCATGCCCGCATACGACGACAGGAACTGCTTCTGGCGACGCGCAAGCTCGACCGTGTAATTGGGGGGCGGCGCAGCCTGAAGGCGGATCTCTTCTTCCGAGAGGATCCGGCGCTGGAGCTCCAGCACCTTCGTATCGCGATCGCCCGGGGTCAATCGATCGAGCTTCGCCTTCGCTCGCTGTAGTTCCTTCACATACTGCTTCATTCGGCCGGTAAGTGCGACCGGCGGTGCCTTCTGCGACCATGGCGCCGGCGACATCCATGGACTTTTATAGCTCATGTTGACCAGGCCCAGCATGCACACTCCTTCCGTGTAGCGCGAGTAAGCACCTACGATGATCGTGCCCATTCCCGATGAGGGAGGAACGATCTTCGAGTTCAGATCCTCACCGCTGTCATCGTCCCAGTACAACTCGCCGGCGGTAATCAGCAGCAGGTACGGATCGGAGGAAGGGCTCGCAGGCGCGTCTGGAAGTCCTGTCGTTCCAAACACTACGGTTCCGTCGGTTGTAAACGCGGTCTCGAACCACTCGCCCGCATGCCAACGGGCGTGCACGTAGGTTCCCGCGAACCTGACGTTGCTTTCGACCAGCGACGGAGGCATGCCGTCAATGCCCTGGTAGAGATCACAGAACCCGGGGGTGCTTGTGGTGTAAGCGCGGATGATCACTCTGTAAGAGCCCGTCGCTGTCGGCGTGAAAACGATCTCGGAGGCCAACCCCGAATAGTCGTCGTTCGATGCAACGATGGTGTTGTTCCGGAGCAAATACATGAAGGGATCGGCACCCGCTCCCGTCAAGTTGCGTGTCTGAAAGTGATATGTCCTGCCTGCAGTCAGAACAAAGTCTCGACGGTAGACATACGTGAACGGAATCCAGGCGTCATTTCCGGTGCGATATAGCTGGGTTTCTTGTGCAGTGGGCATCAACGATCTCCCGGTTGAAACGTCGTGAGGCGCTCAGGTGCGGAGGGCGCCACCTTTAACTGAAGCCGCGCAACATGAAAACGCCTCTGCCCGCCGTGAACCCAAGGATTCGGACGACCAGCAAATTCCAGTGAAAGAGATCGCACGGGGTAAGAGGAGGATTGCTGAAGGCGACGGTGTCTACTGCGGTTCCACCCCTGACCGATGACCTGATCTGTGAGCCCAGGTACTGGGAAAGAAACAGGTCCTGGTCGCCTGTGGCCGGCGTTACCGACGCGGTCAGGGTGCAAAGTGGCGGGGGTACGAAGATGATATTGAAGCCCTTCGGCAGGACGTATGAGAATCGAACTGGCCCCCAGAATGTTCCCTCGCCGCGGATCCTGCGCAGGGACACGAATACGGTTTTGTCCTCCGCAGGTGGGGCCGGCGCCTTCTTGAAGATCGGCAGCAATGTCAGGTCATCGAACATCGCCGCCCGGGAGAACTCTTCGAGATGTTCTTTTACTTCGAGCTCCAGGTCCCTGGCACTCTGAGTAGCAGTGCGTCCGGGATCGATCGTCACAGAGAAATCCGACTTCGAGAGCACCTTCTCGATGGCGGCGGCTGTACCTGCGATCGCAAGCTCGTAGTCTTTCGCGCCCGTCACGTCAGCGATCGTAGCCGCCAGCCTCGAAGCACGGCCCTTCGTCGTTCTCCGAAACCCTTCCAGTTTCATAGTTTCCTCCGCGAAATTGGGCTAGAAGAACCGCAGCGCTCCGAGCTCCTGCTCGATCTCCCGCAGTCCGCTGAAGACCGAGGTTCCCGTCGTCGTGTCGCCACCCCAAAGCAGGCCCACTAGCACCGCCCGGTTTCTCGAAAGCAGCTCGAAGATCGGCGCACCGCTGTCCCCGCCGGCCGAGCCTGCCGCGATAAAATGCTGACACAGCATCGTGATCCCCGTGTCGGAGCGATCCGGATTGAAAGCCGGGAGGTGTACGCAGGTGCGGCTGACTAGTCCGCCGGTCCACCCCGTGGTCCGGCCGATCTTGTGCAACTGGTCTCCCATTTGCGGGAACCCGCCAACGCCGAAGATCGTCAAGACGTCACGTGAGCTGGTCACGTCGATCGCGCAGGGGCCCGCTCCGAAGCACATGTGCGCGGGTCGCACGAGCTGCCCCAGAGAAGCGCCGACCCCGGGATCGAGAGCCGCGAATGCGGCATCGCTGACACGACACAGCCTGCCGCTGGGGCAAAGCGGACTCGCTGCAGTCACCGGGGGATCAATCGTCTCAACCGCTATCGCGTCGGGAGGCCAGCCCGTCGGTTGCAGGAATGGAGTGCGCTCCACGCCGTTTCTGCCGTTCGTGCAATGGGAGTTGGTCACGATACCGAGGATCCCGGAGGGGGTCATCGCAATGGCACCGAGGGTGCACATGTGGAGCAGTCCCTTCCTGATCTCGATGCCGCCCACCAACGGCCGAAACCTGTCGCGCACTGACGCCCTCAGTATGAATGGATCGGCAGCCACCGTTCGCACGATGGACGACGGTACGCCGACGGTTCCGGCGAAGTTCATGACCGCACTCGCGGCGGCAGGATCGCTGATTCCCACGTCAACGGTGTTGGTCGACTCGTTTCCGTCCAGGAAAACCACGGACGGCAGATTCAGGACGTTTTTCATCTGCAGTACGTAATCGTCCAGGGGCGGAGTGGCAGGCGAAGTCGTGACGGTGCCGCCGCCACAAGCAGCAAGCGTCGATAGGACGAACGCAGCGACCAGCAATCCAGTTGGCGTGTGCGTGGGTGCCTCCCTGTCGTGCGCCTTACCCGGATCATCTGCCCATCGAGGGTCCTGGGGGACGACGCGCAACCAGACTATCACGCGGTTCTGCCTGGTTCATGCAGCGTTTCGGTGAAAGAACTCCTCGAGCGGGACGCAGCGATCGATGAGCCCTTGCTGGAGCGCCCAGGCAATCTGCGCTTCGAGCGTTACGCGATTGGCTTCGAGTCCGTAAGGCCAGAAGTCGGTGCCCAGCGCGCGGCGGGTTTCCATGAGATGCGCCGGCGCCCACGGCAACATCGTCTTCGGCGCCTGTTCGATCTCGAGATCGCGCAGCGCGAGCGTCTTCGCTTCGCAGAAGGCGTTATGCAGTGCCGCGGGCAGCGCGGGAAAGCGCTCGACCACCGCCCGCTTGATAGCGACGACGTGCATGATCGGGAAGATCCCCGTGTCCTGGAAGTAGCGCTGCTCTTCTTCCCACCAGCGCTCGAACAGTCGCCCCACCCCGGGCCCGCCAAGGCAGCGCGGCGGGGTGTATGAGATCAGGGCGTCGATCTCGCCGGACGCGAGCATCTCGCCCAGCAGACGCTCTCCGGCTGACGCGATCTCCATACCCGGGACGATCGGAATCCTGATGTCGGCCGGGTCCCGTTCAGGCGTATCGACATTGCCGACGATCCAGCCGATGCGTGAGAGATCCACGCCGTAATAGCTTTGCAGCGTGCCGCGTGCGACGAGCGACACGGTGTTGGTGTACTCGCGCAAACCGACCCGCTTGCCTTCGAGATCCTTCGGGTTCTGTATTCCGCGGTCGGTGCGGATGAAGATCGCATGCTGGCGAAAGCAGCGCGTCGGGAAGATCGGCATCGCCACGTAGGGGCACTCCCGGTGCGAGGCAGCGATCAGATAGTTGCAGAACGAAAGCTCGGTCACGTCGAATTGGGCGGTCGCGAAAGCGCGGGCGAAAAGACTTTCGAGCTCGCCTGAAGTCCATTCGACTTCAAAGCCATCTACACGGACGCGCCCGTCGAGAAGCGCCTGAGTGCGATCGAAGGCGCCGACCGCTGCCGTGACGGGCTTCAAGCCGGGGCTTTAACGATCGCCGTACCGATCATGCTGTCGCGCGTGACGAGCGCGGCGAGCTGCGACTCGGTGAGGCCCTCGGTGCCAGCGGGACGCATCGGCAGAACAAGATAGCGCAAATCAGCCGTCGAATCGTGCACGCGCACCGACACATCCGCGCCGAGCTCGAGACCGAACTCGCGCAGCACCGCGCGTGGCTCGCGCACGGCACGGGAGCGGTAGGCACGGCTCTTGTACCAGGCGGGCGGCAGCCCCAGCAGCATGCGTGGATAGCACGAGCACAGCGTGCATACCACCATGTTGTGCGCCTCCGGCGTATTCTCGACGATGTTGAGCGTCACGTCGTAAAGCGCCATCTCGAAACCCATGCCCGTACAGGCAGCGGTGGCGTCTTCGAGCAGCGCTTTCCTGAAAGCGGGATCGCTCCATGCGCGCGCGACCACCCGTGCGCCGCCTTCAGGGGTGCGGCTTTCGATATCCTCGACGGCTTTGCGCACTTCGTCGGCGCAGATGATCGCCTTTTCGATCAGAAGCTCGCGCACCGCCATCTCGAGCTTCCGGTAATAGGTGAGCGCGTCATCGTGATCCGGCTGGTTGGGATGGCGATGCCCGTGATCGCCCTGCGCGTGCCCCTCATGATGCGTGTGATCATGACTCATGGGATGGTTGCCGGCTGGAGCCAGTGCTCGTAGATGTCGATATCGAGAGTGTCGCTCGCGCCGCCGTCGTAGTCCGGCCATACGTGCGACTGTAAGAAGCGAACCCGGTAGAGGGCGCGCGCGGGCTCACCGGCGCGGCCGTATGCAAGCTCTTCGGGATTTCGGAAGAAGCCGACGAAGCGGTCGACGACGCCGGTCTTGCCTCGTATGTAGTGCGGTGTGCGGATGTGCCCGGGTGAATCGACCTTGCGCACGTGCACGCGCTCGCCGGATTTGAACGCGGGATGCACCGGGGCGTGAAGGGCGGCGGTCGCGGTCATGGCAGCACGTCCCTGCGGCTTTCGATGTCCGCGATTTTCGCCGCGAGCTCTTCGACGGTCACAATGCCTTTGAGTATGAGGTTGTTCGATACCGACAGCATCCGCCGCTCGGCATAGCTCAGGCTGAAGTAGGTCTCGTTGCCGAGCGACTCCAGTCCCCGCCGATTCTCATCGATACGCAGGATCTTCTTGCGCGTGAGCAGTACCAGCAGCGCTTCCACGCGCTTTTCCCATAGCTGCAGTGCGTGCTCGTGCTGATCGATAGGACCGGCGGGTGTGCCGCCGAGGTCGTGATAGGCTCTCATCGAATCAATAGATGCGTGTCAGCGTTGCAGGGCGAAGACGAAGCGACTGTACTGGACGCGAAAAGGCGGGTCAATTTGTCAATTCGCCTGTGCACGAAGCTTGCTCTGAGCGTCTCGCTGCCGTCGCAGAGGCGCGACGTTTCGGCTCAATGCACCGTAACTGCACGAGGAGCCTTGATGTCGCACCAAAATGAACGATTCGTGAGATCGATTGCGGTTGGGGTGCTCGTCGTAATCAATTTGGTATCGCGCCCCGCACTCGCGGCGGACGCCGCCAGGGACTATCCGACCAAACCGATTCGTATCGTGATCGGTTTCGGCGCAGGCAGCACGGTCGATGTGTCTGCTCGCGTAGTTGGCAAGGGACTCTCCGAAAGCTGGAAGCAGCAGGTCATCGCGGACAACCGCCCGAGTGCGGGGGGCATCCTCGCGGCGCAAACCGTGGCGGGTGCCAATCCGGATGGTTATACGCTCCTCTCCGTGTCGGCATCGCACGCCGTCGCGGCGGCCATGTATTCGAAGCTCCCGTACGACACCGCGAAAGACTTTGCGGGCATCACGACCACCGTCAGTGTGCCCGCAGTGCTCGTCGTCGGTCCCGGCCTGGGCGCAAAAAACGTGAAGGATCTTCTCGCGCTGGCCAAGGCCAAACCCGGGCAGCTCACGTTCTCGTCCGCAGGCATAGGCAGCGCCACTCACTTCTCCGGCGAGCTCTTTACGAGTCTTGCCGGAATAAACGTTATTCACGTCCCCTACAAGTCGGTGCCGGAGCAGATCACCGAAGTGATGGTCGGCCGCGTGCAGTTCACGCTCGCGCCGGCATCCAATGCCGTGCCCTTCATCAAGGAAGGCAAGCTGATAGCGCTGGCGGTAGCGCCCGCGAAGCGCGTCGCCGTACTGCCCGACGTGCCGACGCTGATGGAGGCCGGGGTTGCGGGTTATCAGTGGCAGACGTGGTTCGGGTTGCTCGCGCCCGCAAAGACACCGCGCGCTGTAATCGCGAAGCTGAACAATGAAGTCGGCCGTATCCTCAATCTGCCTGATTCAAAAGAGCGGTGGAACGCCATCGGTGCGGAACCCGTGCCGATGGCGCCCGAAGCTTTCGACAGGTACATCGTCGAGCAGATCGCACTTCTTACGAAGCTCGCGAAAGCCGCGAACATCAAAGCCGATTAAATTACCGCGATACGCTCGATCTCGATCACACAGCCGGGGCGCGCAAAGTTCGATACCGTGACGCGCGCGCTTCCGGGAAAGCGGCCGCCCGGTGTGGTTAGTGTCGCGGCGATGCGGCGGTTCGGGCGAGCGCACACGAGCGCGGCCATCGGCGCTGCGCGCGAAGCGGTGTCGGATACTCAGGGCGCGCGGAACAGTAATCAAGTTCCACAAAGCCTTGGTCGATCGTATGTACCGCCTCATGTTCTCTGCCTCCGCGAGAACCACAGCTCGCGCTAAGATTTACGAATTAATTATTGGAGAGACTTGAATATGGCTGCCGACCTGCATTTCCTCGACATCGCCGAAGCAGCGCAGCTCATCAGTGCGCGCAAGCTGTCACCGGTCGAGTACACCGACGCGCTTCTCGCGCGCACCGCAACGTTTGAGCCGCAGCTGGATTCTTTCATCACGGTGACAGCGCAGCTTGCGCGCGAGCAGGCGCGGCAGGCCGAAACCGAAATCATGGCGGGCGGCTATCGCGGAGCGCTGCACGGCATACCGTTCGCGCTGAAAGACATCTATGCCTCGAAGGGTGTGCTCACGTCCGGCGGATCGAGAGTGTGCGCGGACAACTTCCCGAGCGAGGATGCCACGACCGCGCGCAAGCTTTATGAAGCGGGCGCCGTTCTGCTCGGCAAAACGCAAACCCACGAGTTCGCTCATGGCGGGCCTTCTCCCGACGTGCTGCGGCCGCCGTCGCGCAACCCATGGAACCTCGAACACTTCACCGGCGGCTCTTCGAGCGGTTCGGGTGCGGCGGTCGCTGCGGGGCTCGTGCCTGCTGCAATGGGTTCCGATACCGGGGGTTCCATCCGTAACCCCGCGTCGCATTGCGGCATCACCGGATTCATGCCGACCTATGGACTGGTCAGCCGCGCGGGCGTCATGCCCAACTCGTTCACTTTCGACCACTGCGGCCCTATGGCGCGCACCGTCGAAGACTGCGCGATCATGTTGCAGGCGCTTGCCGGTTTCGATTCGGCGGATGCGGGCAGCATCGAGCAGGCGATTCCGGACTATCGCGCTCAACTCGCCGGCGGCATCAAGGGTCTCAGGGTCGGCGTGCTCCGCCACTACTGGGAAGAGGATCTGCCGGCGCACGAAGATCACCAGCGCGCGCTGGAAGAAGCGCTCCGGGTTTTCACCGGGCTCGGCGCCAAAATCGAGGACTGCCGCTCGCGTCCTGTAAGCGACTTTCGCGACGTGAAGATCGTCATCGCCGAGACCGAGCTTCTGGCCATCCACCAGGACAACCTCATTTCGCGCCCCGGCGATTTCGGACGGGACTTCCTCGGGCGCGTGCTGCCCGCCTGCATGTTCCAGTCGGTCGATTACGTGCAGGCGCTGCGCGAGCACCGGCGCCTGGTTGCCGAGATGAAGCCGCTCTACGCGAAGTACGACGTGCTGCTCACCTGCGGACTCGGTCCCGCCCCGCGCCTCGACTCCGCCCGCACGAAACCTTTCTGGCTGGGGACCAACGTGTGCACGCCTTCGAACGTGATGCGCAACCCGGTGGTCATGCTGCCCTGCGGTTTTGCAGGCAGCGGGCTGCCGATGGGGCTCCAGGTCATCGGCCGTCCGTTCGGCGATGCGACTGCGCTGCGCGCTGCTCATGCCTATCAGTGCGCAACGGACTGGCACAAGCGCCGGCCCGAGCTCGTTCCGGGCAAACCGCAACCTGCCGTCGACTGGAGCGGCAACGAGCCTGGCAAGCCCGACCTCGACGCTGCGACGCGAAGCCACGTCGAAACGATGGCCCGGCGCGCGGGGTTCAAGTTGAACGAGCATCAATGGACGATATTGCTGGAGTGCGCGCCGTTTGCGATCGAGATGGCGGAGCGTGTGCGCAAGCCGCGCGAGCACGCAGAAGAGCCGTCGCTGGTATACCGGTTCACCCAGCGGGACTGTGCGTGACCTCTACTTGTCCTCGAACCGCGAGCACTTGACCGGCGGTTCATCCCGAGGTCGAGATGAATCAACGCGTTGGCGATGCTATTTCGGTCGCGGTGCGCTCATTCAGCCGGCCGGCATCAGGCAGGCAAGCGCGTCCTACTCGAGCTTGATACCGGCGTCCCTGATGACCTTGGCCCATTTATCAGTTTCCGCCGCGATGAATTTGGCGAAATCCTCGGGGGTGGTGCCCAGCGGAACGACGCCGCCCGCATTGTGCAACGAGATGATGTCGGGCATCTTCAGGATCTTGTTGATCTCCGCGTTGAGTCGATCGATGATCGGACGTGGCGTCTTCGCGGGTACGAAGAAGCCGTACCAGTTATTGACGCCGTAGCCAGGCACGCTTTCCGCGATGGAGGGGAGCTCCGGGAATAGCGGCTGCCGCTTCGGCGACAGCACCGCGAGCGCGCGCAGCTTACCGGCCTTCCACAACCCCGTCTGGGCGCTCGCCGTGTTGAAGCTGAACTGCACGTTCCCAGCGGCCAGGTCGAGCGCGGCCGGTCCTCCGCCCTTGTACGGAACGTGGGTGGTGCGCACGCCCGCCATCCGATTGAAAAGCTCGCCCGCCAGGTGATCCGTGGCGCCGGGCCCGGAGGAGCTGTATGTGAGCTGGTCGGGCTTCGCGCGCGCGAGCACGATCAACTCCTTGACGCTTTTTACAGGCAGCTGCGGGTGCACCATGAGGATATTGAGCGCATCCGAGCTCAGGGTGACGGGGGCGAGGTCACGCTGCGGCTCGTAGGAGAGGCTGCCGGCATACAGCGTTGGATTGATGGCAATGGCGCCGATGTTGCCGATGAACAACGTGTAGCCGTCCGGTTTGGATCGTGCGGCGAGCTCGGCGCCGATGGTGCCACCCGCGCCACCGCGATTGTCGATCACGATCTTCCATCCCAGCGCGTCGAGCTTGTTGCCGACCGAGCGCCCGACGAGATCGGTGCCGCCTCCCGGCGGAAACGGCACGATCAGCCGGATCGGGCGGCTGGGCCACGCGTCGGGGCTCTGGGCGAAGGCGACGCCGCTTGCGCTTCCAAGCAAAGCGGCGACGGTTCCAAGTAGCAGGCTATTTGCAAGTCTCGATACATTCATTCTCAGGGCCTCACTCAAGGTGCTCACGTTGCAACGCTCGCTGAGTGCGAGCTTCTCTCGATGATTCTATGCGAGGTACGGCGCCCATCGTGTACACGCACCGGGCCCGTGCAGGACGCCCATTTTCGGAGCGTCGCCGCAGTCGGTTTTGGTCTCCCACAGTTGTCGAGACCACGCACTCTCAGCTGTTCAGCGCGGGGTCGGACGCGCCAGCAAAGCCGGCCTATAAGTTGATGAACTGAACATAGACGGGCGCCGCCGGAAGGTGAGAGCATGTCAATTAGTATGAACGTTGCGTTTCCCGTTCGTCACATAACCTCAGCTCTGAAGGACTGTAAATGAATTGGACACGAATGCTTTTCGGTGCTGCAGTTGCTCTTCTGGCGGCCACGGGCTTCGCCAGCGCCCAGGCGCCGGCGAAGCCGCTCATCAAGATCGTGGCGACGGGCGGCACCATCGCCAACTCACCCGGAGGTCGGATGAGCATCGAATCGGTTATGCAACGGGTGCCGGAATTGGCCGGCGTCGCCGATCTCGAGGTCCTCGACTATGCCCGCATCCCCAGTTCCGCGATCAGCGTGCAGAACTGGGTCGATCTCGGCAACGCCATCAATAAGATCCTCCGCGAGGAGCCCCGCGTCGCCGGCATCGTGGTGACGCACGGATCGAACACCGCCGAGGAGACGGCCTACTACCTCAACCTTGTCATTGATAGCACGAAGCCCGTCGTGGTGACGGGGGCCCAGCGCCAGCAGAATACCCTCGGAGAGGAAGGCTCCCGCAACCTGCTGGACGCCGTCAAGGTCGCGGCATCGCCGGCCGCCGCAGGCAAAGGCGTGCTGCTCGTGGTCAACGAGATGATCCACGCGGCCCGGGACGTGACCAAGCGCGTCAGCGTGCGGGTCGAGACCTGGGATTCGGGCGACCTCGGCGTTCTCGGGCTGGTCGACAAGGACCAGGTCACGTTCTACCGCACGCCGACCTACAAGAGGACCGTCTCCAGCGACCTGCGCCTCCCGAACCTAACCCAAGCCAGCCAGCTTCCCCGTGTCGACATCATCTATTCGTATGCAGACGCGGATGGCGTTCTCATCGAGGCCGCGGTCGCGGCCGGCGCCAAGGGGCTCGTGATCGCCGCATTTCCGACCGGCACGCCGACGCCTGCGCAGCGGAAATCCCTGGAAGCGGCCCAACGCAAAGGCGTGGCCGTCGTCGTGAGCCATCGCGGCGGCCTCGGGCGCATCAGCACCAGCGAAAACCCCTTCATCACGGCCGACAACCTGACCCCGCAGAAAGCGCGCGTTTTGCTCATGCTGGCCCTCGCCAAAACCACTTCGACGGAAGAGCTCAAACGCATCGTCCACACTCACTGAGGCGCCATGCCGTCGTTCTCGCTCTGATGAGTCGTTCTACAGTCAATCTATCGGGGCAATGCCGACGTCCTTCACAAGCTTGACCGCATTGTCGAGCTCGGCCCGCATGTGCGCCCCCAGCTGTTCCGGGGTACCGCCCGCGACTTCAAGCCCGAGATCGACGAGTCTGCTTTGAACATCGCTGGCGAAGAGCGCCTTATTCCAGTCGGCGCTGATCTGCGCTGCGAGCTTCTTCGGGATGCCTGCCGGTCCCGCAACGCCCATCCAGCTCACGAACGAGTATCCGGGAAGACCCGCTTCAGCGATGGTCGGCAGGTCCGGCAGCAACGCCGAACGCTTCGACGACGTAACGCCCAGCGGGCGCACGCTCCCATTCTTGACGAACGGCATCGCCTCCGGCATGGGCTGGAATGTGACGTCGATCTGTCCGCTCAGCAGGTCGATGAGCGCGAGCGCGCCGCCTTTATAGATCACGTGCGTCATCTTCACGCCGGCCATGTGGCTGAAGAGCTCGGTGGCCATGTGCAGGGGTCCCCCGACGCCGGCCGAGCCGTAATTCAGCGCCCCCGGCTTGGACTTCGCAAGCGCGATAAGGCCCTTCACCGATCGCGATTCATTTTTCGGGTTGACGATCAGAACCTGCGCTTGATGAACGAGCAGCGCGATAGGCGTCAGCTCCTTGATAGCGTTGTAGGGGAGCTGCCGGTAAATCGCGAGGTTCGTCCCGAGCCCGCCCTGGCTGCTGACGAGCAGGGTGTAGCCGTCGGGCTCCGCTTTCGCCACGATATTGCCGGCAATGTGACTTGCGGCGCCTGGTCGGTTGTCGACGATGACTTGCCGCCGATAAGCTGTCCCAAGCTTCTGGGCGAGCGTGCGTGCGACGAGGTCGACGCTGCCCCCCGCGGCGAAACCCACGAGGACGCGCACCGGCTTGGTGGGGTAGGACTGTGCCGCTGCGCCGCCGGCGACAAGCGTCAGCACAACCGATAGGAAAAACGCGGTGTTACGTTTCATTGCCGAAGCTCCGGATGGCGTTCGAGGACGATTCGCGCATCGACGACCGTGTAGCCGTCACCGTGCGCGAGGACAGGATTGAGATCGATTTCGACGATCTGCGGATGGCGCTCAGCGATGCCGGCCACCCGAAACAGCAGCTCGGCGAGCGCCTCGCGGTCGACCGCTTCAGCACCTCGCGCGCCCTCGAGCATTGCCGTGTGTCGCAATCCGCCGATCATGTCGCGGGCATCTTCGCGAGTGAGCGGCAGCCCGCGAAACACGACGTCACCGATGACCTCGACGAAGACGCCGCCGAGCCCGAACATGACGACCGGGCCGTACTGCGGATCGCGCGAGACGCCGATGATCATCTCAGTGCCGCTGCGGGCCATTGGCGTGATCAGGGCGCCTTCGATCCGCGCGTTGTTCCGGTAGGCGCGAGCGGCGGCATCGATGTCACGGTAGGCATCGGTGAGCGCGCGTTCGCCCGCCAGATTGAGCTTCACGCCTTTCGCCTCCGACTTGTGCAGGATGTCGGGCGACACGATTTTCATCGCGAGCGCGGTTTCGCCAAAGTTATTCGCGGCAGCAGCGGCTTCCGCAGCGCTTCGCGCGAGCGCATGAGGCGGCATTGCGACGCCATAGGTTCTGAGCAGGTCACGCGCTTCGGTTTCGAGGAGATCGCGTCCGGCGGCCTGTGCGGTGGCGATGATGGTTGCGGCGCCCTCAGCTGGGCTGCCGGTGCTGCCGCTCGGCGCCTGCGCGTTGCGTGTGCGGGCCGCAGCGTAATCGGCAGCGCAGCTAAGGCACTGGACTGCGACTTCCACGTGCCGCTGGAAAGGAACGCCCGCTCGACGGAGGGTGTTGAGGGACTCCGTCTTCTCGTCGGCGTAGTGGCTCTGGACGATCACGGGCTTGCCGTAGCGCCGCATCATTTCGCCGAGCTCGGCGCAGACCGCGTGCTCCGCCGGCGCCGCCTGCGGGCCGAAACGGTCGGCGTAGCCCCCGAGCAGGCCGACGATCAGAAGGGCGTCGATCGCGGAATCTTCGAGGATCGCTTTGCAGATCGGTCCGTAGTACTCGGCGCGCGGATCGGTGCCGCCGCCCGCGTCGACCGGGTTCGAGATCGCCGTCGCATTGGGCACGACCTGGTGTATGAGCGCCTGCGTTGTCGCGGAGAGTTGCGCGAGCTCGAGCCCCTGCTCGACGAGCGCGTCCGCTGCGACGGTGATAGGCCCCCCGCCTTCAGACAGGACCGCAACGCGGCGCCCGGGCATCGGCGGGAAGAGGCTCAGCGCTTCGGCCACGGCGTACAGATGGTAAAGACGGTCGACGACGATCACGCCGGCCTGGCGCAGGACGCCGCGGTTCACCGCATACGCGCCGGCAAGCGATCCGCTGTGCGACTTGGCGGCCCGTTTGCCCTCGCTCGTGCGGCCGGCGACATACATTACGACCGGCTTGACCTGCGTCGTCTTGCGCGCGGCCGAGCGGAACGCCGGTGCGTTCTTGAAGCCTTCGAGGTAGAGCATCACCGCGGATACGGAGGGATCCTCGCCGAGGCATTCGACGTACTCGTGAAATTGAATGTCGGCCTGGTTACCGACGCTCAGCATCGTATTGATTCCCATGTAGCCGTGCGCCTTCGCCTGCATCACAATCGAAGTCACGCAGTTCGCTGAATTGGATATCAGCCCGAGCGGCCCGCGGGGTATGTCCTTCATGCCCCACGCGTTGCAGCTGAGACGCGCGCTGAACATCCCGTTCGTATTCGGCCCGATCAGTCGAACGTTGTGAGCTTTCGCGATCGCGACGATCTGCTCTTCGAGCAGGCGACCTTCCTCGTTGACTTCGCTGAAACCGGTGGCGAGGAGAATTGCGCCCTTGACCTGCCGACGGCCGCATTCCTCGATAACCCCTTTCACCGTCTTCGCGGCGGTGCACACCACGGCGAGGTCGATCTCGCCGGGCGCGTCCGTGATCGAGGGGTAGCACTGAAACCCGAGAATCTCTTTTTCGCGCGGGTTGATCGGAATGATACTGCCGACGTACTTGTCGGCTACGAGCGAGCGGATCGCGCGATTGCCGCGCTTGGTCGGATCGTTGGAGGCGCCCACGACGACGATGCTGCGCGGGTTCAGAATACGGTCGAGATAGTGCGGCTGACTTTCTTGCAATGCGATGAAGTTCCTGTGGGTTCGCTTCGCAAGCGCGCGGCCGAGGCAGGCGAAGCCGGCTGCACGCTCGTTTGGAACTCGAAAGAATAGCGGCAAACCGACGCGACCCACAAGCGCGAGCGGTCAGAGCCGATCAGGCTGATCGTGGAGAAGCCCGAGACATACGGCCTGCGCTCGAGCGCGCTCGGCTCGGGTCAGCCTGCGCTCGTCAACGTCGTCACGGATTACCGCTTCAGAAGTCGACCTGGATGCCGGACTCCTTCACGACCTTCGTGTACTTGGCGATGTTTTTCTGGAGGTAGCGGCTGAATTCCTCCTGCGTCGTCGGCTGCGGCACCATCCCCTGTTCCTGCATCTTCTTTCTCATATCCGGCGCGCCGAGCGCTTTCACCACATCGGCGTTCAGCTTTTCCTGGATGGCGCGAGGCGTGCCCGCCTGCGTCATCACGCCGTAGACGGTTTCCGCCTCGAACCCGGGAACGCCCTGTTCGGCGATCGTCGGAACACTCGGAAAATCCGGGTAGCGCTTGAGCGCGGCGACCCCGAGCAGGCGTACTTTGCCCGCCTCGACGAAGGACTGCACGATCGCGAGCAACGGCCACGAGAATTCGATGTGACCTGCAACGAGATCGATCATGGCGGGTCCCCCGCCTTTGTACGGCACGTGCACCGTTTTGATTCCCGTTGCCTTGTCGAACATGACGCCTGCCAGATGCAGAGAGCTGCCGGTGCCGGACGAGCCGTAGTTGAGCTTGCCCGGCCGCGACTTTGCGATCGCGATGAACTCTTTCACGTTCTTGACCGGAAGCGTTGGATGAACCGCCAGGAACAGCGGGGCATTCGTGGTCAGGCTGATCGGTGCGAAATCGCGCACGAGGTCGTACGGGAGCTTCGCATACAGCGCGCTGTTTATGATTTGCAGAGTCACCGCGCTCATCAGCAGCGTGTAGCCATCCGCAGGCGCTTTGGCGACGATCTCGGCGCCGAGGTTGCCGTTGGCGCCGGGTCGATTGTCCACAATGATCGTATATCCAGACTGCTCGCGCATGCGCTGCGCCAGAATACGGCTGGAAATATCCACGCCGCCGCCACTCGCGAACGGCACGACGAAACGCACGGGTTTGCTCGGGTACGGCGGGCCTGCGGCAGCGGTTCGAACCCGTGCTCGGTATTGCGTGTGAGGTTGCGCACCCGGCCGCGGCGGAAGTCGACTTCAACGTCATCG
>JBKJPI010000420.1:0-7954 GCA_046595235.1 Burkholderiales bacterium
CGACGAACTGGCGAGTGCTGATCACCGTCTCGATCGTTTCCTGGGCAGCATTCAGCGCTTCGTTGCGGGCCTGCATGTTTCCCGAGATCTTGAGGTCTGTGAGGCTCGTCTGGTAGGCGCCCAGGCCGAGCAGCGCAAGGAGCACAAGAATGATGAGCGCGACCACCAGTGTCGTGCCCTGCTGATGTGCGTGGGATCTCATGGTGCGTCTCGCCGGCCCGAAGGATTCATGATCCGTACCGCCCCGCTGTAGACGTGCCGTCGAAAACCATCGTTGAAAGGTCCTGCACGCAGCGGCATGCCGGCTGCGTCAAAGCCGAGTTCGTACACCTTGCTGTTGAGGTATCCGGGGGAGGTCTCTATCGCGCGTGACAGGACGTGCAGCTTGGCGGTGACGACGTTCGCCCAGTTGTTCGGGCCGGAGCAGCTCGGGCACCCTGCGGGCGCGTAGTTCGTCGGATCTGCGGTATAGCCGTCAGGGCTGCCATCGCCGTCGGTGTCGATGCCGTACTCGATCTGCAGGCGTTCGATTCCTTCCACGAGTGCGACTTCTGTGAAGCCCGCGCCGTTGAGCTCGAGTCGCTTCAACGTCGGGATCGCAGCACCCGATCCGTTGTCGTTGCTCACGAAATAAATATGTGAAACGTAGCGGCGGCGGCCGGCCACCGTGGCGCAGTCCTTGAGCGTATGCGGCCATGCGACGTTTCCGGCGATGTTGAGCTCGTAGGCATTGCCGACTGTTCCGCACAGGCCCACCTGCAGGTACGGCTGTGTCGCGACCACCGCATCGCAGCCTGCGGTACCCGCGACGCACGTGGCCGCGCGACGCACGGCCACGATGTCGGTGCTCGCCTTGACCGAAGCAGGGATGCAGGCGGGTGCGCCGGCGCCTTCGTCATATCCTTGCACGTGCAGCGGTATCGAATTTGCCCAGTCGGCGGGCGCAGTCGAGCACACATCCGGCAGCGCAGCCGGCGCCAGCAGACCCGCGACGTTGAGCTCACCGAAATAGCCTGCGAGCTGGAGGTCCTCACTGAGAAGATCGACCGCGTAGCGTCCGTTGTCGATCTGCTGGCTGCTACGCTGCAGCTCGGCGCGCGCAGTGCTCGTATTGGAAAATATCGTCGCGAGCACGGCGAGAACGACGAGTCCGATCGCCGTCGAGACCATGAGCTCGATCAGCGAAAAACCCGACTGCGAAGCGGGGACAGGATAGCCGCCCCCCCTGCCGCTTCCCAACGCCAGGGCCGGGCTTGATCGTCGCATTGAGCACGTTGCGTAGTTGATCTGCCGGTGTCTCATGGCGTCACACACAGGCCCGTGTTCACGTCGTTCTGCAGGCACGCGACCACGATCGGCGCAACGATCGCGCGCCGCGTCCGGTCATCGCCGAAAGCCGTATTCCCGCACTGCGTGGTAGCGGGAGCGATTGTCGGAGTCATTCCCTGCCAGACCACCGCGATCGTAAATTTCCGGGGCATCACCGGCTCGGTGTTGATGACGCATCCGCGGGCGCCGACCATCGCACCCATGCTGCGCCCGCCCGCCGTTTCGGCGGCGCCCGCCAGGAGGTTGTTCCATTCGCAGAGGTCGAGCGCAGCACCGCCAAGTGCGGAGCAATCCTGCACGCCGTTGCCGGTGCCGACCGGCGACGCGGTCACGTAGCTCATTGCGTTCTTGCGATTGGCATTGATGCGGTCGGTCAGGTGGCGCAGCAGCACGGTGGCCTGCGCGCGTTGCGACGCTTCCATCTCCGAAAGCTGCATGCGCGACTGCAGGCCTGCCATGCCCAGAAGCCCGAACGCGCTGATGACGATCGTGATCAGGACTTCGATCATCGTCACACCGAGCTCGCGTCGCACAGCAGTCGAATGAAGGCGCATCAGCAAGCGCCCCTGTCGATGACCGAGCGGCCATTCAGCCGGAGGCGTACGCAGCGATGCGTGTCGGTCACCGCGTCCGTCGAGGTCACGGCAAACGGCGTGGCACTCGTATCAGGTCGTCCGTCACCATTGAATATGACGCGTGCGGGCCCGCTCAATGCAATTCTTGGGTATGCGCTCTGACGACGGAGCACCGTGCCGCCGCTTTCGACCACGTTCCACCCGCGCGCCCAGTCACCCTCGGCCGGCTCCACCGTTACGGAAGCGTTGCGCGTGAGCGCTTCGCTGCGCGCGATGTTGAGCGTTGCATGAAGGTCGAAGCTCGCGGCACGCACCTGTTGCGTCGCGACCATGCTGCTGAGCGCGGGGCCAGCCACGGCAAGGAAGATCGAGAGGACGCCCACGACGACGAGAAGCTCCACCATGGTGAAGCCCGCGTCTGTATCAAGTCGGCGAAGGCGCATGATCACCAGCCTGGGTTCCCAGCTCGCGTGCGGGTGCCGTCCTGGTTGATGGCAAGCACGCCGTCGGGACTCTGCGCCGAGGACGCAATCGGTGTCGCGACGATCTGGTACGTGGGCGGGACCGTTGCAACCGCAGGGGTCACCGCGACCGTATAGAAGGGTGAAACGTCTGCGGGCACTGAGAGACTGAGCGCGGTAATTGCGCCGTCGCCGATCGCGTAGGTGCGCGCGTCGAGCAGGTATTGCTGCTGCCGGCTCGCGACATCCATGAGGAAGGCCTGCGCGGCGGCCCGACGGCCTTTGCGCATCTGGTCCTGATATGCGGGATAGGCAACGGCGGCGAGGATGGCTACGACCGTGAGCGCTACCATCAGCTCGATCAACGTGAAGCCGCTGCCTTTAAGCAGGGGCTTCGCACGTTCAGCTACGCAGTACCGGCCAGTGATATCCACGCCATTCTCCATGCTGTAGCTCCTGGCGCTTAGCTGCGCCAGGCACTTGAAAAAGCACGGCAAAGGCGGTACGGACGGGAGAGGGTGCGGGCACACGAGCCGGCAGTAGCACAGTGCCGGTGCAGCGCGTGCGTGGCAGTCCCGCCGTCATAGAACTTGACGTTCCGTAGACCGGTGACTTTGCGAACTCGCTTTTCAGACGAGCGTGCCTTTTTCAGTGACACGGATGTTAACGGCCGGGTTTCCGAAAGATCAATAGCCCCGGGCGACTTAATTCACAACTTGCACGGGATAGAGATTTAAAAGCCTGCCAATCGGTCGTCTGGCGGAGACAAAGACGCGGCACCCGCGGCCGAAACCGTGAGATATATGGCGTTTTTCGATGACGCCGTCATCCGCCCGTAGTCAGGTCGCGTTAAATGTAGGAAGCTCGACATCTCAAAGACGCTCAAAACGCACTGCAGCTTTCTTCCGGAGGACTTCTCATGAAACGCCTGTTCTTTTCTATTTCCACGTTCGTATTGCTTTTTGTGACCGGCTTTGTGGTCACGGCCCCCGCAGGTGCGGCAAGCGCGAAAAACACCGTCATCGAATCGTTCACAGCCGATCCGGTTAATCAGCTCAACCCAGGCACCGAGGTCGTCTTCTCGGTCGAAGGGACTCGCAAAGGCAAAGCCAGCGTGCGCATCGACGGCGTGCCGCGGACAATCAACCTGTCAGAGGTCGATTCCGGTACCTACGAAGGCACCTATACGATCAGGAACAGCGACAAGGTCGCTCCGAATGCGGCAGTGCGCGCATCGTTGAAGGCCCGAGGCCGGACCGCCGTGGCGACGCTGAACTTCAGGGCGGCTGCTGCTCCTGCCGTCGCTGCCCCTGCCCCTGCCGCTACCCCTGCACCACAGCAGCAGCCGGCAGCCGGGCCGCTCAGGATCGAGCGCTTCACCCTTACCCCGGTCGACAAGCTCGAGCCCGGTGTGGATCTCCGGTTCATCGTCCTTGGGACCCCCGGGGTCCGTGCAACGGTGAACATCCAGGGCGTGAACCGGGACGTGGCGATGAACGAAGTCAAACCCGGCCAGTACGAAGCCACTTACACCGTGCGTCGCCTCGACAACTTCCCGCCGTCGGGCAACATCGTCGCAAGGCTCGAAGCCGGTGGTCAGGTTGCGCGGATGCGGCTCAACCAGTCGCTCGTGGCCGACGCGAAGCCCCCCGTACTCAAGAATCTCTTCCCGCGTGACGGCGAAACCGTGCCGCCCGGCCAGATTTCGGTGAGCGGGAGCTTTGATGACAGCGGCGGCCTTGGCGTCGAGCCGAAATCGGTGCGCATCCTCTTCGACGGCAGGGACGTCACGGGCAATGCCTCTGTGACACCCCAGTTCTTTACCTACCGCGTCTCACCGCCACCCGGATCGCATCGGGTTGAGGTCACTGCGCAGGATCTGGGGGGTAACACGATGCGCCAGGCCTGGAGCTTCAACGTCGGCACGCCGGTCGCCGCGGGCGTCCCACTGGAAATCACGAGCCATCCGAACAATGCGATGATTTCCGGCGGTGCGACTGAAGTTCGCGGGCGCACAGCCCCGGGCGCAACGGTGGACGTCAAAGTGACCCAGACCGCTTCGGTCGTTGGCCTCTTCGGCGTCAATCAGGAAGTGCTGAACCAGCAGGTGCGTGCGGATGCCAACGGCAACTTCTCGTTCAAGTTCCAGCCGCAGTTCACGGTGCCCGGCGCGCGATATGAGATCGCGATGAAAGCGCAGTCCCCACAAGGTGCGAGCCGCGACATGCAGCTCGTTCTTTTCCAGCAAAAGTAGAACGGGACGGGGGGGGAAAGGCCGCCCTCGGGCGGCCTTTTTTATTGGGGACCTGGCGCCCGTCGAAGCCGCTCAGCCGCTGATAGCCAGCACCAGCTGGTTGAGACGCTTGACAAAGCCGGCGGGATCTTCGAGTTGCCCCCCTTCGGCGAGCAGCGCCTGATCGAACAATACCTGGCTCCAGTCGGAGAACCGCGAGTCATCCGATTCACCCCTCAGCCGCTGCACGAGTGCGTGGTGCGGGTTCACTTCGAGGATCGGTTTGC
This sequence comes from Burkholderiales bacterium, assembly GCA_046595235.1. Classification (GTDB taxonomy): domain Bacteria; phylum Pseudomonadota; class Gammaproteobacteria; order Burkholderiales; family SG8-41; genus JAQGMV01. Next base: position 4,886 of record JBKJPI010000420.1, read on the forward strand.
TGCCCGGCACGCTCTGCCCTGCCGCCTTCATGAGCCGCTCGAGGTGCATGCCCATGTCGTGCTCGTCGGCCACGAGACACACGGGTGACGCGGTGAGACGCTGCGTCACGCGCACTTCCTTCACCTTGTCGCCCAGCGCTGTCTTGATGCGCTCGATCAGATCTTTGTACTCGCCGGACTCCTTTTCCTTCTCTTTCTTTTCTTCTTCATCAGCAAGCTTGCCGAGATCGAGGCCGCCTTTAGCAACGCTTTGCAGCTGCTTACCTTCAAATTCCGTCAGGAACGATAACGCCCACTCGTCGACCCGGTCTGAGAGGAGCAGTACTTCGATACCTTTCTTGCGGAAGATCTCGAGGTGGGGACTGTTCTTCGCGGCGGCGAAGGTTTCCGCAGCCACGTAATAGATTTTCTCCTGCCCTTCCTTCATGCGGCTCACATAGTCGGCAAGGGACACCTCCTGGTCTTCGGTGTCCTTCAAGGACGATGCGAAGCGCGAGAGCTTTGCAAGCCGATCGCGGTTGCCGTGGTCTTCCCCCAGACCTTCCTTGAACACGCGGCCGAACTCCTTCCAGAACGTCGTGTATTTCTCCTTCTCGTTCTCCGCGAGACCTTCGAGCATCGACAGCACGCGCTTGACCGAGCCCGTGCGGATCATCTCCACATCGCGCGACTCCTGCAGAATCTCGCGTGAGACGTTGAGCGGCAGATCGCTCGAGTCGATGACACCTTTCACGAACCTGAGATAGTTCGGCATCAGGTGCTCGGCGTCGTCCATGATGAAAACGCGGCGCACGTAGAGCTTGATGCCGCGGCGGTGCTCACGGTCGAAAAGATCGAATGGGGCACGCGCCGGGATGTACAGGAGTTGCGTGTATTCCTTGGTGCCTTCCACCTTGTTGTGCGTATAGGCGAGCGGCGCCTCGAAGTCATGCGAAACGTGCTTGTAGAACTCGTGATACTGCTCTTCGGTAATCTCGCTCTTCGCGCGTGCCCACAGCGCGCCGGCCTGATTGACCGTCTCGTCTTCGTCGGTGACGCGGTTTTCCTGTTTGTCCTTGTCCCACTCCTCTTTCTTCATGAGGATAGGGAGCGTGATGTGGTCCGAATATTTGCGGATGATCGAGCGCAGGCGGTAGGCGTTTAGAAGCTCATCCTCACCCTCTCGAAGATGCAGCGTCACCTCGGTGCCGCGCTGCGGGCGGTCGACCGCCTCGATCGTGTATTCGCCGCTGCCGTCGGATTCCCATTTCACGCCATGCTCCGGCGTGAGGCCCGCGCGGCGGGTGACGACCGTCACCTTGTCCGCGACGATGAAAGTCGAATAGAAGCCGACGCCGAACTGACCGATGAGGTGCGCGTCCTTCGCTTCGTCCCCGGTCAGCTTGTCGAAAAATTCACGCGTGCCCGACTTGGCAATCGTCCCGATGTTCTCGATGACTTCGATTCGCGACATGCCGATCCCGTTGTCCGACACAGTGATCGTGCGCGCCTTGGCATCGAAAGCGACGCGAATCTTCAGATCCGAATCGGTTTCATACAGCGCCTTGTCGGTAAGCGCTTCGAATCGCAGCTTGTCCGACGCATCGGACGCGTTCGATACGAGCTCACGAAGAAAGATCTCCTTGTTGCTGTACAAGGAGTGAATCATCAGCTTCAGAAGCTGTTTTACTTCAGCCTGGAAGCCCAGCGTTTCGCGAGTGGCGGTCTCTGTCATTTCAAATCTCCTGGAACAGCGTCTGGGATGGGGGCGCGGCAGCGGATTTCAAGTGGCGCCTGGCGCCCCCGTGTAGCTTTCACGGGGACGGAATTGTAATATCGATCTCAATTCATGCGCATGCGTGTCAACACTTGCGCACTCGAACCTCCCTTCGCCCTCCGGGAGAAGGGTCGGGATGAGGGAATACAACAACAGGAGGAGCCCATGAATATTGCAATCCTTGCCCGCCGTCTGGTCAGTGCGGCCGCCTTCGCCTCAGTCACGTTCGGAAGCGCTTTCGGACAAACGCTGACCATCGTCACCTCGTTCCCGAAAGACCTGACCGAGGTCTACAAGCAGGCTTTCGAAAAGCGTAATCCGGGCGTCAAGGTCGAGATTCAGAACAAAGGCACGTCCGCCGGCGTCGCGTACGTGCGGGAAGCGCCTGCGAATAACAAGCCGGACATCTTCTGGGCCTCTGCGCCCGATGCGTTCGAAGTGCTCGCCAAGGATGGGCTGCTCGCCAAGTACGACGGGCGCAATCCGGCAATCCCCGCGAAGATCGGCACTTACCCCATCAACGATCCGCAGGGTCTTTACTACGGCCAGGCGCTCGCGGGTTACGGCCTCATGTGGAACACGCGCTATATGAAGGCGCACAAACTCCCCGAGCCGCGCGAGTGGGCCGATCTCACGAAACCCGTGTACCACGGGCACGCGGCGATCTCGTCGCCTTCGCGCTCCGGCACGACCCACCTTACGGTCGAGACGATCCTGCAAGGTGAAGGCTGGGAAAAAGGCTGGTCTCAGATGCTGCAGATCTCGGGCAACTGCGCGGCAATCACGGAGCGCAGCTTCGGGGTGCCCGACGGCGTCAACAGTGGGCAATACGGTGTCGGCCTGGTGATCGACTTCTTCGGGCTTTCCGCAAAGGCGTCGGGTTTCCCCGTCGAATTCCACTACCCGTCAGTGACGGCAATCGTGCCCGCAAACATCGGTCTCATCGCGAACGCGAAGAACGCAGAGGTCGGCAAGAAATTCATCGCGTTCACGCTGTCCGAGGAAGGGCAGCTTCTCCTGCTCGATCCGAAGATCAGCCGGTTGCCGGTGCTTCCCGCAATTTATGCAAAGGCGCCGAAGGATTACCCGAACCCTTACACCGGAAGGATCAAGGCGAAAGTGAACTTCGACTCCGAGCTCTCGGAGCAGCGCTACTATCTCGTCAGCGCGCTCTTCGATCAGACGATCACCTTCCGCCACAAAGAGCTCGCTGCCGCGAGCAAAGCAATACACGAGGCGACAGCGAAGCTTGGCGCCAAACCCAATCCGAAGGCACAGGCGCTGCTGAATGAAGCCCGCGAGCTCGCGTTCAC
>JBKJPI010000448.1:0-22989 GCA_046595235.1 Burkholderiales bacterium
TGATCGTGCTCGATCCGCCGAAGTTTGCGCCTACCGCAGCGCACGCCGAAAAAGCCGCGCGCGCGTACAAGGACATCAACCTGCTCGCTTTCAAGATGCTGCGCCCGGGCGGTTTCCTGATGACCTTCTCGTGCTCGGGCGGCGTCTCCGGGGAGCTGTTCCAGAAAATCGTCGCGGGTGCAGCCCTCGACGCCGGCGTCGAGGCGCGCGTCGAGCGCTGGCTGCACGCCGCGGCTGACCACCCGGTCGCGCTCAATTTCCCTGAGGGCGAATACCTCAAGGGGCTGCTATGCAGAGTGGCGGTTTGATGGAATTGCCCTTGCTATAGGCGTCAGCCCTATATATTCTGTGCAACGTAACATCCATAATGTAAGCGCTACGTTGCACATAATATACCAATGATCGGCGGGCTAAGTGGGTCCTCGCGTGAACGTCTCTCGCGGCTGCTGCGTGCCACGACCGGAGTCATTTCTCCGGGTGACGCCTCCCGCGCGCTAAACATTAAGCGCGCGGAAGCTGCGCGGCTGCTTGCGAATTGGTCTGCACAGGGATGGTTAGCGCGGGTACGCCGCGGCCTGTATGTGCCCGTCCCACTGGAATCGTCCACATCAGACATTGCGCTCGAAGATGCCTGGACGGTTGCCGAGCGCCTTTTCAGGCCGTGCTACATCGGGGGCTGGAGCGCTGCGGAGCACTGGGGTCTGACGGAGCAGCTGTTTCGCTCAACGCTCGTCATTACTACCCGAAGGCCGCGCGCGCGCCGCGTTGAGTCGCACGGTGCCGTTTTCATCGTGCGTACCGTCAGGGGTCACGCCATGTTCGGCCTGAAGCCCGTCTGGCGCGGCCAGATGAAGGTGAGTGTTTCCGACCCGACGCGCACGATACTCGACTTGCTCGATACGCCAACCCTTGGGGGTGGCATTCGATCCGTGGTCGAAATGCTGAGGGTTTATTTCGCGTCTCAGAGTCGCGATCCTCAGCTTCTCATCCGATATGCCGAGCAACTCGGGAACAAGGCGGTGTTCAAGCGCCTGGGTTACCTGGTGTCGACGTTTTTCGAGAGCGAAACGGAGCTCGCCGATGGATGTCGTGCTCGCCTCTCGGCGGGGAACGCGAAACTCGACCCGAAGTTGCCCGCTGACAAGCTCGTCTCGGCGTGGCGCGTCTGGATACCCGCAGGCTTTGGCGATGGGGCGAGCGCATGATTGGACGGCAGGAAATTCTCGAGCTCTCACGCGAGGTCGGACTGGATCCGAACGTCGTCGAGAAGGACTATGTGCTCGGCTGGATGCTCGCTGGCGTGTCGCAGAACGAGCGGACGCGCGATACATGGGTTTTCAAGGGCGGCACGTGCCTGAAGAAATGCTATTTCGAGACCTATCGTTTTTCCGAGGACCTGGACTTCACGCTGCTCGACGGTTCGCATGTGGATGCGGCGACTCTGCGCGAATTGCTGGCGGAGATTGCGCAGTGGATCTACGACGAATCGGGTATTGAGCTTCCTGAGAATGTCAGGTCGTTTGAGGTCTATTCCAATCCGCGCGGCAAGCAATCTGCGCAGGGCCGGCTCGGATATCGTGGCCCTATGCAGCGGCAGGCGGACCTGCCGCGCGTCCGGTTCGATCGGACGGCTGACGAACGCGTTGTCCTCGCGCCCGTCCGTCGCCCCGTGCACCATCCGTACTCCGATCAGCCGGCGGATGGGATCGACGTTCTCTCATACTGCTTCGAGGAAGTATTCGCCGAGAAACTGCGCGCGCTTGCAGAACGGCAACGCCCGCGTGACTTGTACGACGTGGTCCACCTCTACCGTCGAGAAGTCGACGTGGATCGTGAATCTTTCCGCGCCACGCTCTCGGCGAAATGCGACTTCAAGGGGATTGCGGTGCCGACGCTGATGGGACTTCAGGCAGCTCCTCAACACGTCGAGCTGGCTGTCACTTGGGAACAGATGCTGGCGCATCAACTCGCGCAGCTTCCGCCGTTCGAGTCGTTCTGGAACGAGCTGCCTTCCGTATTCGCGTGGCTCGAGCGCGCGGAGGCGAAGCCGCGCCGCCCCGTCATGGGTACACGCGGCGCTGATATCGACGAGACGTGGCACATGCCGGCAATGGCACACTCGTGGCGCGCCGAAGGCATTGGCGCGCCTTTGGAGATCATCCGGTTCGCCGCCGCCAATCGTCTCTGCGTAGCGCTGGACTACCGCGATGAGCAGGGCAACGTCGGGACCCGTGCGATCGAGCCGTACTTCCGCGCCCGCTCTTCCGGCGTCACAGCATCCGGATCAAAGCCGCGCCGGGCCTCGGCTTCCGCGCGCGGCACATACCGCCATCCGATCTCCTGCGCGTAGGCGAGGATGCGGGCCTGGACGGTTTTATGCTCGCCGGGGGCCGGCATTTTCTATTACTTGTCTGGGTAAAGCGATGGGTCGGTCAAAAGCGCGAGCTTCGTCGCGCGCGCGGCCTTGACCAGCGCCCCGTCAAGCGTTGCCAGCGGCAGCTTGCGGCGGCGGGCGAGCTCGAAGTAAACAGCATCGTAAGGCGTAAGCTCGTTCGCAGCAGCGAGCTCGCCCAACTCGACGACCGGCGGCATCTCGTAATCAACCCGCAGCGGCAGGTTGGCGGCATTCGCCAACACGACGCGACGTTGCTCGCTGGTCATTCGCTTCCGGCGCTCGGCGTTGATCACCGAGCTGACAAACTCCGCCCGCCACAATGACGGGATCCATACTTCGGAGCCAGCAAGCGCGTAGCTCAGGCGATCGCAGAACTCGTTCGCCTCATCCTTGAGGTACCAAGGCAGGCACACCGAACAGTCGACAACGAACGCGCCGGGAAGGTAAACAGAGGCTGGCTCGCGCAGGCGCAGATTGCGCCGCGACTTCACTAACGGCGGCCTTCATCAATCAACTGCCGGATCGCGACGGTGCCGCCCAACGTAATCCCGGCTCTAATGCGCTTCATCTCTGCGAGGATCTGCTCGCCCGTCCGCGTATCGCCCACAGGCTTTGCGGGCGCCAGCACCGCCACCGGCCGGCCGTGACGGGTGATCGTGACGGTCTCGCCCTTCTCGACCTGGTCAAGAAGCTGCGACAACTGAGTCTTGGCCTGGAATACACCGACCGTCTTCATGCGAGCCTCACGTGAACTGGTCAACCAGCTCACAGTCTAGCGCACCCGGGTGCGACCGGCAGCGTGCGCGACGCTTCGCGCCTTCAGCGTGCTGACGGTTTCTCGATTTCGGAAAGATCAGGGAACACGTCTTCCACGTCGACTCATGGCACTGCTTCCAACTCGCGCAGGTCGAGGTTGTGGACGCGAATCTGCGCCGTCATGAGCTGGTGCAGCAGCGTGCGGAAGAGCGTGGTAAGCGCGGCGTGCTTCGCCTGAAGTATTTTCAGCCTCGAGCTAACGGTATCAAGGCCAGTGACGATCTCGCGCCGCTCACCTTCCTTGGGGAAGTAAGTGGGAAGCCTGTTGATGGCGCTCTTGTTGAATTTCGCGTTGACCGCGAAAGTCTGGCGCTTCACAAAATAGGCCGATTCTCGGAGAAAGTTCAGGTAGTAAAACAGATAACGTCCGGACACCGCGTCATGGGGCCGGATGCGCAGAATGAACGAAGAATGCGTGAACTCTCCGTCGAGTTCAAAGTATGCAGGCGTCCCTCTTCTTCTGCGATCTCCTGCACGCGCAGGTCCGCGTCTTCAATCCGAAATACAGGGACGCCGAGGGCGCGCTGATAGGCGAGTTCCAGCGCTTCCGCGCCGACATCTACGGCAATCGGGATTTCCTCCAGGCGCTGCGCAACCAGCACAAGTTCTTCTGCGCGGAGGAAAGCCGCGAACTGGACCTGACGTTGATTGATTACGGTGACCTCGCCCGGCCGCGCGAGCAGTGGCGCAATGTGTATGAGGTGACGGAGGAGTTTTACACCCACAACGGTAAATACGGTACGCGCGAGGACGTGGTGTTCCTCATCAACGGCATTCCGTTGCTGGTGATCGAGTGCAAAAACGCGAGCAAGGACGAGGCGATCTCGCTCGGGGTGGACCAGATCCGCCGCTACCACGAAGAGACCCCGGAGGTCATGGTGCCGGAGATGCTCTTCACCGCGACCGAGGCGATCGGTTTCGCGTACGGAGTGACGTGGAACACGGTGCGGCGGAATATCTTTCGCTGGAAGCACGAGGAGATCGGCAACCTGGAAGCCAAGGTGAAGAGCTTCTGCGCCGTGCCGCACCTGCTGCGCGTGCTGAAAGACTTCATCCTGTTCGCGGAGAAGGAGGAAGAGCTTCAGAAATTCGTCCTTCACCAGCACCAGACGGCGGCAGTGGACAAGGTGGTGGCGCGCGCCCTCGATCCGAAGCGCGCGCGTGGCCTCGTCTGGCATACGCAGGGCAGCGGCAAGACCTACACCATGATAAAGGCCGCGGAGCTGCTGTTCAAAGCCAACGAGGCGCTGAAGCCAACGGTCCTCTTGATGATCGACCGCAACGAGCTTGAAGTTCAGATGCTCAAGAATCTGGTCGCGGTAGGTTTAGGCAACGTGCAGCACGCGGACCGCATTGCCACGCTCAACAAGCTTCTGGATGAGAAGGGGCAGGACTATCGCGGAATCGTGGTCACCATGATTCACAAATTCCGCGACATGCCGGCCGATCTCAACACTCGCAAAAACATCTTCGTGCTGATCGATGAGGCCCACCGCACTACCGGCGGCGACCTCGGCAACTATTTAATGGCGGGCCTTCCGAACGCGAGCTATATCGGGTTCACCGGAACGCCGGTGGATAAGACGGCCTACGGCAAGGGCACGTTCAAGACGTTCGGCGGGGAGGACGATGCCGGGTATCTCCACAAGTACTCCATCTCGGAGAGCATCGAAGACGGCACCACGCTGCCGCTCTATTACAGCCTCGCACCGAACGAGATGCTCGTGCCCCACGAGATTATGGAAAAGGAATTCCTGGCGCTGGCCGAGACCGAGGGGATCGCCGATATCGAGGAGCTGAACAAGATTCTCGAACGTGCGGTGAATCTGAAGAACTTCCTTAAGGGCAAGGATCGCGTGCCGAAGGTGGCGCAGTTCGTAGCCGACCATTTCCGCGAGAACGTGGAGCCTCTGGGCTATAAGGCTTTCCTCGTGGCCGTTGATCGCGAGGCCTGCGCGTTCTATAAAGAAGCGCTCGACCAGATCCTGCCACCCGGGTATTCCGAGATCGTTTTCACGGGAAACAACAACGACCCCCAGCATCTGAAGAAGTGGCACCTCGACGAGAACAAAGAAAAACAGATCCGCAAGAATTTCACCAAGGCCGGCGTGTGGCCGAAGATCCTTATCGTCACCGAGAAGCTTCTCACCGGGTTCGACGCACCCATCCTTTACGCGATGTATCTGGACAAGCCGATGCGCGATCACACGCTGCTGCAGGCAATCGCACGCGTGAACCGGCCCTACGAGTATACGAACGTGAGCGAAGCGGAGGGGATAGTGAAGCCACATGGTTTCGTCCTTGATTTCGTCGGCATCTTCGACAAGCTGGAAAAGGCGCTGGCCTTCGATAGCGATGAAATCAACGCGATCGTGAAAGACCTTGGCCTCCTCAAGCAGTTGTTCAAGGCAAAGATGGAGAGCAAGGCGCCGCCTTATCTGGCGCTCGTCACACGCAAATTCGACGACAAGGACGTAGACAATCTGATCGAGCACTTCAGAGATAAGGAGCGGCGCAAAGAATTTTTCAAGGAATACAAGGAAATCGAGATGCTCTACGAGATCATCTCACCCGATGCCTTCCTGCGGCCGTTCATCGAGGATTACACGACGCTTTCTTCCATCTACGCCGTGGTGCGCAACGCTTACGCTAAAACCGTCTATGTCGACAGGGCGTTCCAGAAGAAAACGAACGAGTTGGTGCAGAAACACGTAGGCGCGCTGATGACCGAAGCGCGGACAGCCAGTGACGTGGTGGCCATCGACAAATCCACAATTGATGCGATCAAGCAGGCCGATGAGGGTAAGGCGACCAAGGTCATAAACCTCGTGAAATCTATCGAAAGGATCGCAGAAGACGAGAGCGGCGATCCTTTCCTCGTCGCTCTGTCAGAGCGGGCTAAAGCAGTTCAGGAGAGCTTCGAAGATCGGCAAATGAGCACCGCAGACGCGCTGGCGGCACTGCTTGAAGCGATCGCTAAAAACGAACAGCGCAAAAAAGAGCAGGCTGCCAAGGGACTGGACGGGCTCACATACTTCGTGCTGTGCAAGCTCACTGATGACGGCAGTTCGAATCCCGAGGTCACAAGCCGCAAGGTGGCTGCGGCGTTCGCCAAATTTCCGAACTGGCGCCGGAGCGAGGCGGAGCTCCGAGAGGTCCGGAAGCAGGTGACGTTCGCTTTATTCGCCGAAGAGGACGATATCGAGAAAGTGACCTACACAGTGGAATCATTGTTCGTGCTCCTACATAAGAGCCGGGCATGAGCCGTTGGGACGATAAGGAACAGTTCAAAGCCCGGGTGCTGGAGTGGGCCGATAAGCTCGACGTGCGCACGCGCTCACTGACCGTACGGCCGATGACGAGCAAGTGGGCATCGTGCTCGACCGCTGGAAACCTTACGTTCAACAGTGAGCTGCTCGAGCTTGATCGCGAGGTCGGCGACTACGTGATCGTTCACGAGCTGCTGCATTTCTCGGTGCCCAACCACGGGAAGCTTTGGAAGAGCTTGATGCACGCGCATCTGGGGGATTACGCGCGCCTGGAGACTCGACTTCCGCCTCGTATTACTGCCGTGCGCAACAGAGGGGACGGGCGCTGAGGTAGTATCAAGGTCACCCTTGAGGCCAGCGCCTTGAGGCATCAGTCAAGCTTTTACGGGTGGCCTCGTGATCACAGCGCAAATTCCCTACACGTTCGACACGGGCGAAATGCCCGTCAACGAAACGTTCGGGCCGAACAACATCCACAGACGCCGAACAGGCGTCCCGGACATGCGTAGCGTGGCGATTCTCGATGGACGCGCAGAAGGCGAAGAGCTTTCGCTCGAGAGGAATGGTTTCGTGCTCGTCGGCCATCCCACCGCCGTTAAAGATTTCTTCGATGCCGAGGAGCTCACGCGCGTGTATTACCCGGAAGTGGAGCGGCTGATCGCAGCCACGTTAGGTGCATCGCGCGTGGTGATTTTCGATCATACGCTGCGTTCCGGCGACGAGGCCGAACGCGAAGCGAAGCTGGTGCGGGAACCCGTACTCTCGGCGCACAACGACTACACCGAATGGTCGGGGCCGCAGCGCGTGCGCGAGATCATGGGCGATGAAGCGGACGCCCTTCTCACGCGCCGCTTTGCGATCATTCAGGTATGGCGCGCAATCAACGAGCCGATCGAATCGAACCCGCTCGCCGTGGCCGACGCACGAACGGTGTCAATGGAAGACCTGATGATTTCAGAACGGCGCTATCCGCACCGCGTCGGCCAGACCTACCGGCTGAAGCACAACCCGGATCATCGCTGGTTCTATTTCCCTCGCATGCAACGCGATGAAGCACTTGTGTTCAAGGTTTACGATTCTGAAAAGGACGGCCGCTCGCGCTTTACGCCGCATACCGCGATCGACGCCCCTTCCAGCATGCCGGGCTCGCGGCCCCGGCAAAGCATCGAAGCGCGCGCATTCGCGTTCTATTGACGCTGTCGATTCGGTGCTGCCGGAGGCACGAGATCGACCCCGCCGCGGTTCCACGGGTGACATTTCAAGATGCGTCTGACACTGAGCCACGTGCCGCGCAGCGCGCCATGCGTCTTGATCGCTTCGCTTGCGTATGCTGAACACGTCGGGTAGAACCGGCAGCTCGCGCCGAGCAAGGGACTCACGAGCAGGCGATAACCGGCGATAAGCCCGAGGAGAACGCGTTTCATCGGGTCAGTATAATTGCGCGTGCACTACCCTGTCTGAATCCCATCATGCCCTCACGCATCCCTGTCACGATCATTACCGGCTTTCTGGGGAGCGGCAAGACGACGCTCATCAATCGCATTCTGACCGAAACGCACGGGCGGCGGATCGCCGTCATCGAGAACGAGTTCGGCGAAGCCGATATCGATGCTGAGATCCTCCTAGAAAGCCGCGACGAGCAGATCGTCGAGATGATGAACGGCTGCATCTGCTGTACGGTGCGAGGTGATCTCGTTCGTGTCCTTGCGAGTCTCTCGTCGAGACTGAAAGCCGGTGTTCTCGACTTCGAGCACGTGGTCATTGAAACGACCGGCCTCGCCAACCCCGCGCCGGTTGCTCAGACGTTCTTCGTTGAGCCGGAGTGCGTCCGCGACTACCGTCTCGACGGCGTCGTGACGCTGGTCGACGCGAAGCACGGCGGGGCTGCACTGACACGCGAGCGCGAGGCGCAGGCGCAGGTGGGCTTTGCCGATCGCATATTGCTCTCCAAATGCGATCTGGTATCTGAAACAGAGACCGAGAGTCTTATTGCAAGACTCAGACGCATGAACGTGCGCGCGACTGTTACGCCGGTCGAACACGGCCGCGCCGAACTGTCCGGCCTGCTCGCGCTCGGCGGTTTTGAGCTTACCGTTGCCGACGACGCCAACCACCTCCCCGCGCATGCGATTCACGGACACGCGGATGACGTCGCATCGTTCGTTGTGCGTGAAGACCACGCATATGATCTTCAGAAGCTCGAGGGTTTCATGAGCCTGCTCATCGAGCGTTATGGTCCCGAAATGCTGCGCTACAAAGGTGTGCTCAACATCGCAGGGCGAGATGAGCGCATCGTTTTCCAGGGCGTCCATGCGCTGGTCGGTTCGGAGCCCGGAAAACGGTGGCGAGACGGCGAAAAGCGCTTCAGCACGATGGTATTCATCGGCCGCCGGCTCCCCCGCGTGTCGTTCGAAAAGGGGCTCGCGTCCTGCATCGAAGGTTCAGGCGCCGATCCGGCCGTCGCTTTGCGCGAAGCGGCGTGACCTTGCGCGTGACTTCGCGCGCAGTGCGATGTTCCTGATTCGCGATCTGCGGCACGCGTACAGCGGCTCGGACGCCCTCCAGATCCGCGACTGGCAATCGGAGCAGGGTGAGCACTGGCTCGTGCTCGGACCCTCCGGCAGCGGCAAGACGACGCTGCTGCACATCCTTGCGGGCATACTGAAGCCGAGCTTCGGTGAAGTGCTCGTTGCCGGGCAGCCACTGACAAAGCTCAAACCGAGGGCGCTCGACCGGTTTCGTGCGCGCCACGTCGGCATCGTCCTCCAGCAGCTTCATCTCGTCGACAGTCTCACGGTCGAAGACAACATCGTGCTCGCGCAGTTCTTCGCGCGCCTCCCGCCGGACCCGTACCGCGCGCGTGAAGTGCTGACCGACCTCGGGCTCGAAGACAAGGCGCACGCCTATCCTCACGAGCTTTCGTTCGGCCAGGCGCAGCGGGTCGCCGTTGCGCGCGCCGTGGTTAACCGCCCCACGCTGCTCCTGGCCGACGAGCCGACTTCGAACCTGGACGACGTGCACGCGCTGCAGACGCTCGACCTTCTCGAGTCTCAGGCGAACGCGTGCAGGGCGACGCTGCTCATTGCCACGCATGACCAGCGCATCAAATCGCGCTTCCGCAAGCAGTACATGCTCGGCGTCACTGCATGACGCTGACCGGTATCAGTCTCAAGTACCTGTGGCGGCGAAAGCTCAGCACGGCGCTCAACGTTCTGCTGCTCGCATTTGGCGTGGCGGCGGTGACACTGCTCCTTCTTGCGAGCAACCAGGTCGAAGAGCGCTTCCACCGCGACGCCCGTGGTATCGACCTCGTTGTGGGCGCCAAGGGAAGCCAGACGCAGATCATCCTTTCGAGCATCTATGACCTCGATGTGCCGACCGGTGTCATCTCGTGGGCCGAGGCGCAGGAAGTCGCTGCGCACGGCAGCGTCCGAACCGCGATACCCATTGCGGTGGGTGATACGCACTACGGTTTTCGCGTCATGGGGACGACCCACGCGTACGTGTCTCTGTATGGCGCACAACTCAGCACGGGCCGTCTGTGGCAGGAGCCCTTCGAAGCGGTGCTTGGCGCCGACGTCGCGGCGCGCTTACGTCCGGCGATCGGTTCGACGTTCGCCGCAGTCCACGGCGCGCGAGGCGAAGCGCACAACGCCTTGCCCTATCGCATCGTCGGGGTGCTGGCTCACACCGGAAGCATCATCGACACGCTCGTGCTCACCGATGTGAACAGTTACTGGTCGACGCATATCGCGAAGGACGACGCTCCCGAAGGCGAGCTCGTCAGCGAGCCGCCTACCGACGACGGCAGAACGATCAGCGCGCTTCTGGTGCAATATATGTCGCCGGACGCCGAAGGCGAGCTTCCGCGCTACGTGAATGCCCGGCAGAATCTCCAGGCAGCCTCACCTGCGTACGAAACTGCGAGGCTTTACAGCGCGGTCACGATCGGTATGGAGCTTCTGCGCGGTTTCGCGCTCGTGCTCATGCTCTCGGCGGCGCTTTCGATATTCATCGCGCTTTATCACAGCTTGAGCGAGCGGCGATACGATCTCGCGGTGATGCGAACGCTGGGCGCAACGCGCGAGAACATCATGGCGCTCCTTCTCTTCGAAGGCATCATGCTCGCGGCGCTGGGTGCGGTCATCGGCCTCATGCTGGGTCACGTCCTCGCATCGCTTCTCGGTTTTGCGTTACGCCAGGCGCAGCAGATCTCCATCAGCGGCTGGACGTGGTACTGGGAAGAGCTGTGGGTGGTGGGACTTGCGCTGGCTGTCGGCATCGCCACGGCACTCGTTCCGGCATGGCGTGCTCACGAGGTCGACATCGCCGGGACGCTCGCGCGTGGCTGAAGATCACCGATGATCGAAATACGCGACCTCGAGCATGCGTACGACGGCGCCGCAGTTCTTCGCCTGAAAGCGTGGCGCGCCGATACGGGCGAGCACTGGCTGGTGCTCGGTCCTTCGGGCAGCGGTAAGAGCACGCTGCTTCACATCATCGCGGGTCTTCTGCGCCCGACGCGCGGCGAAGTCGCGGTGGCCGGCGAGCGCGTCGATTCGCTCAGCGCCGCGGCGGTCGATGGTTTTCGCGGGCGGCACGTCGGCATCGTGCTGCAGCAGCTGCACCTCATGTCGAGCCTGACCATCGAGAAAAACATCCTCCTCGCGCAGTATCTCGCCGGCGTCGCCCAGGACCGAAAGCGCGTGGCGGACGTGCTCGCGAGCGTCGGCCTGTCGGATAAAGCGCGTGCGTATCCGTATCAGCTCTCCCACGGGCAGGCGCAGCGCGTCGCCGTTGCGCGCGCAGTCGTCAATCGTCCCCGAGTCCTTTTGGCGGACGAGCCGACCTCGAATCTCGACGACGAGCGCTGTATGCAGGCGCTCGAGCTTCTGGAGCACCAGGCGATGAGCTGTGGCGCGACCCTTCTCATCGCGACGCACGACCAGCGCATCCGCGAGCGTATTCCCAAGCAGTTGAGCCTAGAGCCTGTGGCTCTAAGGATGCCTAAATGAATCTGGCGAGCGTGAGTTTCTCCTATCTGCGGGCGCGCAAGTTGAATACCGCGCTCAACGTGTTGCTGCTCGCGCTCGGCATCGCCACGATCACGCTCCTCATGCTCGCGTCGGCGCAGCTCGAAGAGCGTATGCACCGGGACGCCCGCGGCATCGATCTCGTCGTCGGCGCGAAAGGCAGCCCGATGCAGATCATTCTGTCGAGCATCTATCAGCTGGACGTGCCGACGGGCAATATCGCGTGGAAGCAGGCGCAGGAGCTCGCCAGGCATCGTGGTGTAAAGCAGGCGATCCCGCTCGCAATGGGGGACAACTTCAAAGGTTTTCGCATCGTCGGCACGAACCACGATTACGTCGTGCATTACGGCGCCGAGTTGCGCGAAGGCCGGTTGTGGGCTGCGCCGCTGGAAGCAGTGCTGGGCGCCGAGGTCGCTCGCGACACCGGCCTGAGCATCGGAGCGACATTCAGCGGCGCGCACGGAATGGGTGGCGGCGCCGGCGGAGAGCACCTTCACGACGAGCACCCTTACCGGGTGACCGGCGTGCTGCGGCCGACCGGGACCGTCGCCGACCGCATCGTGCTGACGGATGTATCGAGCCTCTGGGCCGTGCACGCCGACCAGTACGACATCAAGGATGTTGCCCGGATCGCCGAGCTGATGCCTGAAGAGGGCAAGGCACTCACTGCGCTGCTGGTCCGGTACTCGTCACCGCTGGCGGCGGCGGTACTTCCGCGCTATGTGAATGCGAACAGCGACATGCAGGCCGCGTCGCCCGCCTACGAGACAGCGCGTCTGTTCACGATCATCGGCGTCGGCGTGGACATCCTTCGCGGCTTTGCCCTTGTGCTGATTTTCAGCGCGGGCCTGTCGGTGTTCATCGCGCTTTACAACGCGCTCGAGGAGCGTCGCTACGATCTTGCCATCATGCGCGCGCTGGGCGCGCGCCCTCGCAAGTTGATGGCGCTGCTCCTGTTCGAAGGCATGCTCCTCGCGCTGATCGGGGCGGCAATCGGCCTCCTCCTGGGGCATGTACTCACCGAGGTTCTCGGCTACGCACTGAAGCGCGCAAACCAGCCGGAGGTCACCGGGTGGGTATGGAGCATGAGCGAACTCTGGCTCGTGGCGATCGCCCTTGGGGTTGGCGCGATTGCGGCGCTCGTCCCTTCATGGCGCGCGTACCGCACGGACATCGCGCGGACACTCGCGCGCGGTTGAAGATCGAAGAAAGCAACGCGGTATGAAAAACCGGTTCGCCACGCATAAGCATTGAGCGGCGGCACTGGTGCGCATGGCGTTCATCGCGTCACTTTCACGATTTCACCGCGGAGGCGTGGTGGACAAAGCGTTCAGGGCGGGCTAATGTACCAAGCCGTACCGCACCGATATCGACTCGTGAGCGACATGAAATTTATCTTTACGCTGCTGATTGCTGCCATGGTTGCTCCGGGCGGCGTGCTGGCCGGTGAAAGCATCGGCGGCGGCGGGAAGAGCATGTCCGGCGCGAAGGATGTCGCCCCCGGGCGCATAGAGCAGATTCCGCCGGGCGCGGCGCCGAAGCCGCTGCCGGAAATGAAAGGCGTCGTGTCCTGGAAGACGCTGGCAGAAGTTCAGACGATCAAGCAGAAAGACAAGTTCGTGCCGGAGTTTTCAACGGGCATCGCAGCACTCGACAAGAAGGAAGTAAAGCTGCAGGGCTTCATGATGCCGCTCGAGATGGGCGACAAGCAGAAACGCTTCATTCTCACGTCGATGCCGCCCAGTTGCGCATTCTGCATGCCGGGCGGACCCGATCAGCTCGTCGAGGTACAGGCAAAGTCGCCGGTAAAGTATGGCTTCGAGCCGATCGTGCTCTCCGGCAAGCTCACGGTCCTGCGCGACGATCCCATGGGTCTTTACTACCGGCTGACGGACGCCGTCGTCATCTCGCAGTAAGGGACGCAGGTGCGGCAGCCTCACAGGCCCGTGCCGCTTGCGTGGCTCGCCGGCAGTGTTCTCCTCCATGCGCTGGCGCTTGTTGCGGTTCCGCACCCGCCCGGGCCTGGTGCGACCCCACCCGAGATCCTGCACGTGACGATTGAGCGGCCCGATCCGCTGCGGCGCGTTGCTGCGACGACTGAACGGCCGGTGGCGCGCGCGATCCCGACCGCGAAGCCGTCAAATGACAGAGCGCGGACACCAGCGCCGCGCGAGCAGTCGAATACATCCAAGCCTTTAAGCAGCGCGGACAAGCCACCGCGAGAAATCCTGTCAGTGCCGCAGTCCTCACCCGAGCTGCCGGTCTCCGTTCCGGCGGCTGAAAGATCGACGGAGTCACCGCGCGAGTCCGCCCAGGCAGTGCGACCGTCGCCTCAACCTGAAAGTGTTGCGTCTGCGCGTCCGGCACCGCCTCGAGTGTCGGACGCCTACGTTCTCGATTCGCCGGTGCGTTATCCGCGGACTGCGGAGCACGGTCGAGTGTCGCTGAAGGTGCTCGTCAACCGCGACGGCCGCGCCGCGAGCGTCGTCCTTGAAAAGCCGAGCGGCTACGCAAGTCTCGATCGACACGCACAGGACGCGGTGCGCCGCTGGCGTTTCGCGCCGGCGCGGCAGGGCGGCGAAACCGTCGAGCAGTGGCTTACGGTAAACGTCGATTACTAGTCGAATTACCGCCGCAAAGTGCACCCCTACTTTGCGTCGATTAAAATTTGAACTGAATCGCTGGCCAAGCCAGCCGATTCGAGCCTGAAACTGCTACGAAACACCGAACGGTATGCGCACCACTCGGTTCTTCGTCGTTCTTTCCGCACAAAGGCGCCCGGCCGCCCGAAGCCTTTGTTCTGATTTGCCGTTCCGGCCGAAAGTAGGTGTGCACTTTCGGCCGTGGTTGCGAAAATGCCACGCGTATAATGCGGCTGAAGGCCTGACGTCCGGCCCCATCTACGCCTTCTCCCCCAGATTACTGTTCTCCCCGCGAGTCCATTCAACCGGCAATGAGCGATACGATATTTCATGGCACCACCATACTTTCCGTCCGGCGCGGCGCACTTGTCGCGCTCGGCGGCGACGGACAGGTGACGCTCGGGAACGTGGTGGTGAAGGCGAGTGCGCGCAAGGTTCGGCGCCTCTATCAGGACCGGATCCTCGCCGGCTTCGCGGGCGGCACTGCCGATGCGTTCACGCTCTTCGAGCGTTTTGAGGCGAAGCTCGAGAAGCACCAGGGGAATCTCACGCGATCGGCGGTCGAGCTCGCAAAGGACTGGCGCACCGACCGCATGCTGCGAAGGCTCGAAGCGATGCTCGCGCTCGCTGACCATGAGACCTCACTGATTGTTACGGGTAATGGCGACGTGCTCGAGCCTGAGCAGGGGCTGATCGCAATCGGAAGCGGTGGACCGTACGCACAGGCCGCCGCCAAAGCGCTTCTCGACAACACGGATCTCGCGCCTGCGGAGATCGTGAAGCGTGCGCTTTCCATCGCGGGCGACCTTTGCATCTACACCAACCAGCAGCACACGATCGAAACGATTCCATGACGCCTCAGGAAATCGTCCATGAGCTGGACAAGCACATCATCGGTCAGCACGACGCAAAGCGCGCGGTCGCGGTCGCGTTGCGCAACCGGTGGCGGCGGCAGCAGGTCGCTGACCCTCTGCGGCAGGAGATCACGCCCAAGAACATTCTGATGATCGGGCCGACCGGTGTCGGCAAGACGGAGATTGCCCGTCGCCTGGCGCGCCTCGCAGATGCGCCCTTCGTAAAAGTCGAAGCCACCAAGTTCACCGAAGTGGGCTACGTCGGCCGCGACGTTGATACGATTGTGCGCGATCTCGTGGAAACTGCGATCAAGGAAGCGCGTGAGCATGCGACACGCAAGGTACGGCATCAGGCCGAAGATCTGGCAGAAGACCGCATCCTCGACGTGCTGCTTCCGCCGGCCCGCGAGTACTCGGGTGCGGCCGCCGTGGAAAGCGATACCGGCACCACAACCCGCCAGAAATTTCGCAAGAAGCTCCGCGAGGGCGAGCTCGACGATAAGGAGATCGAAGTCGAGACCTCCGCAACTCAGGCATCGATGGAGATTTTTGCGCCGCCCGGAATGGAGGATCTCACCTCCCAGATCCAAGGCATGTTCCAGAATCTGGGACAGGGCCGCAAGCGCATGCGGAAGCTCAAGGTGCGTGAGGCCTTGAAGCTCCTCGCCGACGAAGAAGCGGTCAAGCTCGTCAACGACGAGGACCTGAAAGCGCAGGCGCTCTCGAATGTCGAGCAGAACGGAATCGTCTTTCTCGACGAGATGGACAAGATCACGAGCCGAGCCGAAAGTCATGGCGCGGACGTGTCACGGCAGGGCGTGCAGCGTGACCTCCTTCCGCTCGTGGAAGGCACGACCGTATCGACCAAGCACGGCATGATCCGCACGGACCACATACTGTTCATCGCGAGCGGCGCTTTTCACCTCTCGAAGCCTTCGGATCTCATCCCTGAGCTTCAGGGGCGTTTTCCCATTCGGGTCGAGCTCACGAGTCTTTCGGTCGCCGACTTCGAGCAGATCCTGACCAACACCGACGCGTGCCTCGTGCGTCAGTACGAAGCGCTTCTCGCGACCGAGAACGTCACGCTAGATTTCCGGCCGGAAGCGATCCGGCGCCTCGCTGAAATCGCGTGGCAGGTAAACGAGAAAACGGAAAACATCGGCGCGCGACGGCTCTATACCGTCATGGAACGCCTGCTCGAAGACGTGTCTTTCAACGCGAGCAAGCGTACGGGGGATACCGTGATAGTCGATGCCGCGTTCGTCGACGAGCGTCTGAAAGACCTCGCCCAAAGCGAGGATCTCGCTCGGTATGTTCTGTAGTCTTTAGCGTGTGACTACGGGTTTCGTTCCCAGGGCCGTCGCGATCCGCTCCGCAGCCTGCCGTGCTTCGTTCGGGCTCGCGTACGGCCCCGCGTGCACGCGGAACAGGCCCTCCCTTGTACGTACTTGCAGGCGTTCTGAAAGCCGCTCCAGCTGAACGCGAGCGCGCTCCAGAAAGCTCTCCGCGTTTTCACGCGAGCCGAAGGCGCCGAGCTGAAGAAAGATCGCGCCGCTTTCCGCAACGGCTGATCGGGTGATCGCCGCGGGCGTCGCCACCGTGGGTGTGATCGCTGTGGCCTCGCCCGCGGAACCTGATAGTGCGTCCGGATCTTTCGCAGCAGCGGCGATCGCGAGGATGGGGTCGACCTGACCTGCGTAGGGCGGGGCGGGCGCTACCGCACTGCGCGCCGCGACCGCCGGCGCCGCGCGAGGTCTCGCGGCTGCGTACGTCGAGGCCGGTGGAGTGCCTTCGGGGACGATCGTCTCGACTTCGACCATCGCGCTGCCCCCGCCCAGCACGCCGAGGCGGTGCGCCGCAGTATACGAAAGATCGATCAGACGCCCTTCGAGGAACGGGCCGCGATCGTTCACACGAACGACGATCGACTTACCGCTCGCGAGATGGGTTACGCGAGCATAGCTCGGGATCGGCAGCGTCGGATGCGCTGCGCTGATCCCGTACATATCGTAAACCTCGCCGTTCGAAGTGCGTTTGCCGTGGTAGCGGCGGCCATACCAGCTCGCAATGCCTTGCACCCGGTAAGGCTGAAGCTCCGTCATCGGCGTAAACGTCTGGCCCAGCACGACGTATGGCCGCATCGTGGCTCGATAGAGCGGCTCGTGCTGCGGAACAGGCTCTGCAATGCTGTCGAGATCGGGGGGCGGCGAATCGCCGGGGCCATCGTCGAGGTAATAGCCGCCGCCGCGCGGTGTGCGCAGCGTGGGGGTCGGGCTTACCTGCGATGGCGCCTGACCCGGCGCGCGCACTACAGGTGCTTTTGTGCTCTGGGCCGGCGGCGGGCGCTCGACGCGCGTCTCCTGCTGCCGCGGTGCACTGCCGCAGCCACTCAAGGACACGGCAATTGCAGCTGCGGCCACAAACCGTGCGCTTGTTCCCGAGATGAGACGCTGCCGGGATATCACGTCTGTACGAGCTTCTTGTGCGTGTGAATGCTCATGAGAATGCCGAAGCCGAGAGAAATTGTGACGAGTGACGTACCGCCGTAGCTGATGAGCGGCAGTGGGACGCCGACCACGGGGAGTATCCCGCTCACCATGCCCATGTTCACGAATGCGTAAGTAAAGAAGGTGAGCGTGAGCGCGCCGCCAAGGAGGCGCGTGAAAAGCGTGGGCGCCGCAGCGGTGATCGCTGCGCCGCGGGCGATCACCAGCAGAAAGAGGACGAGGAGAATTCCATTGCCGATCAGGCCGAACTCTTCGGAGAAGACGGCGAAGATGAAGTCGGTTGTGCGCTCCGGAATGAAGTCGAGATGCGTTTGAGAACCGCTCAGCCAGCCCTTTCCCGCAAGTCCGCCCGAGCCGACTGCGATCGTCGACTGAATGGTGTGATACCCGCTTCCCAGTGGATCCTTGGCCGGATCGAGCAGCGTGAGCACGCGCTGGCGCTGGTAATCGTGAAGCACCGACCATATGACTGGCAGACATGCGGCACCCGCGATTGCGAGTGCCGCCATCACCCGCCACGAAAGACCGGCGAGGAAAATGACGTAACAACCGCTCGCGAAAATGAGAACGGCGGTACCGAGGTCGGGCTGACGCGCGATCAGAAGCACGGGCACGATGAGAAGCACAGCCGCAACGACGTAGTTTTTCAGTCGCAATGTCGCTTCGTAGCGATCGAAGTACCACGCCAGCATGAGCGGCGCAGCGATCTTCATCATTTCGGACGGCTGCACGCGGGTGACGCCGAGATCGAGCCATCGCCGTGCGCCGTTGACGATCTGTCCGAACCAGGCAACGCCCAGCAGCATGAGGAGCCCGATGACGTAAACCGGCACCGACAGCCGCAGGAGGTAATGCGGGGGAATATTCGCGAAAACCCACATGACGAAAAGCGCGACCATCATGTTTGCCGTCTGCCCGCTCAACCGTACGAAGCTTCCGTTCGACGCACTGAACAGAACGACGAGTCCCGTGAACATGAGCAGCAGGACCGCGCCCAGCAGCGGCTGATCGAGGTGCCCCACGAAGAAACGCCCGATGCGCCTAATGGATGGGTGCATCGTCGTCCTCGCTGGCTGGCTTTTTAGGTGTTTTACCCAGCAGCCAGTAGTCGAACACCTGGCGTGCGATCGGCGCCGCCGCGCGCGCGCCGAAGCCCGCATTCTCGACAATGACGGCGAGCGCGATCGTCGGCTTGTCCGCAGGCGCGTAGGCAATGAAGAGCGCGTGATCCCGGTGGCGTTCGGCAACGCGGCTTTCGACGTACTTCTCGCCGGCCTTGATCGCGATTACCTGTGCGGTGCCAGTTTTACCGGCATGCGTGTACGTCGCGCCGGCGAACGCGCGCGCACCAGTGCCTTCCTTGTTCACTCCGACCATCGCGTGCCTGACGATTGCGATGTGCTCACGCTTAACATCCAGCGTGCGCCATGGTTTCGGTTCGACCATCGTGCGCTCGACCTTGGACGCGTCCTCGACGTAATTGACGATGTGAGGACGAAACATCACGCCGTCGTTTGCGACCGTCGCGGTGGCAGCGGCAAGCTGAAGCGGCGTGTAGGAGTTGTAGCCCTGGCCGATGCCGATACTGATCGTTTCGCCTGCATACCATTTCTGCTTGAAACGGCGCATTTTCCAGTCGCGGGATGGCAGAACCCCGGTCGATTCGCCCGCGAGATCGATGCCTGTCTTGGAACCGAAGCCGAGCTGCCCCATGAAATTGGAGATGAGATCGATCGTGAGGTCGTTGGCGAGCTGGTAGTAATAGGTGTCGCAGGACACGACGATCGACTTGTACATGTCGACGCTGCCGTGACCGCCCACTTTGTCATCGCGAAAGTGGTGGCCGCCGAAGTTGAAATAGCCCGGGTCCGAGATCGACTGGCTCGGTGTGCGCTTGCCGTAGAAGAGCGCGGCCAATGCCATGAACGGCTTGAAGGTCGAGCCGGGCGGATACGTGCCGTTCATCGCACGGTTCACCATCGGCTTGTCGGGCGAGGTGTTGAGCTCGTTCCAGTTCTGCGGGTCGATACCGTCGACGAAGAGATTTGGATCGAAGCCCGGCTTGCTCACGAAAGCGAGGACGCCGCCTGTAGCCGGCTCGATCGCCACGAGTGCGCCGCGGCGATCGCCGAATGCCTTGAATACGACTTCCTGGAGCCTTGCATCGAGCTTCAGTACAAGGTTGCTTCCTGAAATGGGTGCCGTCCGCGAAAGCGAGCGCACCGCACGCCCGCCGGAGTCGACTTCGACCTGCTCGACACCCGTGGTGCCGTGCAGCTTGTCTTCGTAGCTGTGCTCGAGCCCGGTCTTTCCGATGTAGTCGGTGCCGCGGTAGTTCGAGATGCGCTCGTCGGCTTCGAGCCGCTCGATGTCTTTCTGGCTGATGCGGCCGATGTGGCCGATCACGTGCGAGAAGAGATCGCCCTGCGGGTACTCGCGGAAGAGCCGTGCGCGAACGTCGACGCCGGGGAAGCGATAGCGGTTCGCCGCAAAGCGCGCGATTTCTTCGTCCGTGAGGCGGGTGCGAATCGGCAGACTTTCGAATCGCTTGCTTTCTTCCAGCACCTTCTTGAAACGGCGGCGGTCGCGCGCCGTGATCTCGACCAGGGTGCCGAGCTCGTCGATCGTAGTCTCGAGGTTCTCCACCTTGCTGGGCGTGATCTCCAGCGTGTATGCGGAATAATTGGTCGCGAGAACGACACCTTTGCGGTCGATGATGATGCCGCGGTTCGGAACGATGGGAAGGATCGAGATGCGGTTCGCTTCCGCCAGCGTGTGATAGTGGTCGTGCATCACGATCTGCAGGTAGAAAAAGCGCGCAAATAGAATCCCGAACATCACCAGCACGAACGTCGAAGCGACACCCAGTCTGAAACGGAAATGGTGCAGCTCGCGCTCGGCATCGCGCATCTCGACGCCCGGCGTGATGTTGAGCTCAGACATGGTCGGGGTCGGTTCGCGGGCGCTGCGGGAGCTTTAGAAGTATGGACACGAGCGGCCACAGCGCGCCGGCGACGAAGCTTCCGAAGAAATAGCGATAGCCAGGGAAATCAGCGCCAGTTAAGAGGCGCACGCCGAGCACGATGAGATCATTCACGATGAGAAGAGGAATTACGTGAACGACCTGAGACGTGAGGCTGAACATCCGCACGCGCCGGTTGAGCGCAATGCCCGCAAACGCAAGTATCGAATACGACAGCGAATGCTGGCCGAGCAGCGCACCGTCTGCGACGTCCATCAGGAGCCCCAGTGTGAACGCCGCCAGAAAGCCGACACGTCGCGGCTGCTCGATAACCCAGTAAAGCACGACCAGCGCGACGAAGTCCGGGCGCAGCCACGCGGCCCAGCCCGACCACGGCATCATATTGAGAAGCGCAGCAGCAACGAGCGTCGAAATAATGAACGCCGGCTTTACCGGGAGCAGGATCTCGTGGCGGGCCAGGAGCTCCATCGTTACCTATGCGCGAACGGCTTTACCGTTCGCGCGACGAATCTCCCCTCGCCCTCCGAGGGAGAGGGGTCGGGGGTGAGGGCTATGAAGATTATCATCCACCGCCTTTTCGGCTCTTCTTGATGGGCAGCACGCGCTTGGTTTCTTCGGGGGGGCGCTCCGGGATCTTCTGTTCGGCATGCACGACCAGCACCTGCTTATGATTGCTCACGCCCGCAAGCGGTTTACACAGTATGCGTGCGAAAAGAAAAGCTGCGTTGCGCTCGACATTGACGATCTGGGCCACAGGCAGTCCCGGCGGATACACCCCGTCGATTCCCGAGGTCACAAGCTGGTCGCCATTTTCGAAGTCGGCATTGAGTGGAACGAATTTAAGCTCGAGCGCGCCGTCGTTGCCGGTCCCTCCGAGCACGCCTCGCAAGCCGTTTCTCGTGTTGAGCACGGGAACGAGGTGCCCTTTGTCGGTGAGCAGCGTGACTTCTGCAAGCCACGGATAAACGCGCGTCACCTGGCCGACGACCCCCGCGCCGTCGATCACCGGCTGCCCGGCCTGCACTTCCTGCTGCGATCCGCTATCGATGACGATTTTGCGCGAGAACGGATCGCGTGCGGCATACAGAACTTCAGCGAAGGACGTGCGTGAAGGCAGGCGCTCGCGCGTGCCGAACAGCTTTCGGAGGTGGTCGTTCTCCGCCTGCAGGGAAGCGAGCTGCTGAAGCTGTGCCGACTGCGTCAGCCCCTGCATCCCGAGTCGCGCGTTTTCCGTCTGCAGCGAACCCTGGCTCGTGAAGAATTCAGAAGTCTTCTGCGCGATGCTGAAAGGCGCCCCGGCTATCCGCTGCAGTGGATAGATGATCACGGACGCCAGCTGGCGAACGGAATCAAGGTACTTGAGGCGAGCGTCGGTGCCGAGGAGCACCAGTGACAGAAGAGTAAAGATGAAAAGGCGGGCGAGAGGGCTGGGACCGGTCCTGAAAAACGGCGGTGTCTGGTGTTCCACTAATCGTTCGTGAATATGGTCGCGAGACGCTCCATCTTCTCGAGCGCTTTGCCTGAGCCGCGCACGACGCAGGTGAGCGGATCATCCGCGATCACCACCGGCAGGCCGGTTTCTTCCATCAGCAGCCGATCGATGTCGCGGAGCAGCGCGCCGCCGCCGGTGAGCACCATGCCTTTCTCGGCGATGTCCGCCGCGAGCTCAGGGGGCGTTTGCTCGAGCGCCGATTTGACCGCCGATACGATGCTGTTCAATGGATCTGTGAGCGCTTCGAGAATCTCGTTGCTCGAAATCGTAAAGCTTCTTGGAATGCCTTCAGCGAGGTTGCGCCCTTTCACTTCCTTCTCGCGCACTTCAGAGCCCGGGAATGCAGAGCCGATTTCTTTTTTGATCTGTTCGGCCGTGGTCTCGCCGATCAGCATGCCGTAGTTACGGCGTATGTAGTTGATGATCGCTTCGTCGAACTTGTCGCCGCCGACGCGGACCGATCCTTTGTACACCAGCCCGCCCAGCGCGATGACGCCGACTTCGGTCGTACCGCCGCCGACGTCGACGACCATGGAGCCCGTCGCTTCTCCGACCGGCAGGTCGGCGCCGATTGCGGCGGCCATTGGTTCTTCGATCAGGAACACGCGGCTCGCGCCGGCGCCGATCGCGGATTCGCGAATCGCGCGGCGCTCCACCTGAGTCGATCCGCACGGAACGCAGATGATGATTCGCGGGCTCGGCTTGAAAAGACGCGAGTTGTGCACTTTACGAATGAAGTGCTTCAGCATCTGCTCGGTTACGGTGAAATCGGCAATGACGCCGTCTTTCATCGGCCGGATCGCGGTGATGTTGCCCGGAGTGCGTCCCAGCATCTGCTTGGCCGCAATCCCGACTTCCTGGATCACCTTTTTGCCGTTCGGCCCGCCTTCCTGGCGTATTGCAACCACCGAAGGCTCGTCAAGAACGATCCCTTTGCCGCGAAGGTAGATGAGCGTGTTGGCGGTGCCGAGGTCGATCGCGAGATCGTCGTTGAAGTA